>DAJW01000083.1 GCA_002496485.1 Euryarchaeota archaeon UBA36 | reverse complement strand
GGGCTTCAATTACATTTAATGCAAAAACCGGTAATATTTCTATGGTAATATCTGATGTTCCTACAATAATGTTTTCAGTAATATTTAGAGCCTGAATTGGAATAGTAAATAATTCATATGCCCCAATAACTGAACCCGGTTCCAGCATAGGAATAGATATACTAATTTCAATTTCTTCTGATGTCATTGGCTCTATTTGTACTTCTGACCTGTTAGCTGTCTGATTCCATTTTTCTGGATTTTGTATTAGACTTTCACAAGTCATACAGGCTGAAAGATTTAATGTTTCCATTAAGTTTCCATTATTTACAATATTTACTGGGATTGTAAGTGTTTGACCTGGAATGGCTGTATAGCTTGGACTCATTTGGAAATTCAAAAAATGGAATGGATTAACTTGTATGTTAATGCCGCTCCGGGCATATTCAGTCCCATTTAATGGATCTGAAACTGAGACTTCTAATTTATTGACATCATCTGCCCTTGCTGATGTCCCAGCTAACGCATAAATTCTTACTATAGCCTGTGCTCCTGAAGCAACTTCCATTTGTTTAGTTAATAGAACATCGTCCGAGTCCTCAGAAAAAGATGCTTGTATTCTATCATCGTTTTTGTTGTCTAAATCTAACTGGAAGGTTTTGTTTGAGTTTCCGGAATTATTTAGAGTTAAAATGAGTGTGGATTGACCCAATCTATCTAACGTATATGTAATATTTGAGGGATTTAATTCCGCCGAAACTTGCTCATTGAGTTTGAAATATGCTGCTGCTTCATGTAATCTTTCACCTGTTGCCGTGGAATTTACTACTATCCATACTTCATGATATGTATCAGCACTAGCAGTACTAGGAGGGGTTGCAGAAATAGTGAATTGTACAGTATCTGAGTTATCTTCTTCCGAGGTAAAATCATATAAATCAGTTCGAGATTTTAATTGATTTACAGCCGGCTTGTTGACTGTAACTGTCCAATCAGTTAATGGTTCCTCCAATTGATCTAGAGGAAATACAGATATTTGAAAATCATCTGGTGAATTTCCTAAATTTTTCAATGTCATTGTCGAAGTAATCAAAGTATTAGGATCTCCATAAGCAACATCTTGAGTTGAGTTTAGGAAGGCGCCTCTCAGTTTTTCAACGCTGTAGGATGTTTCTGCTGAGTCATTTTTAGAGACTGTTCCAGCGAAACTACCCCAATCAGAAGCAGCAGTAAAGCCGAAACTGAATGTTCCTGCAGCAGGATAAGGGAATTCAATACTATTTTTATGTTGATGTGTGATAGAAATTACTCCATAGCCAGTTTGTCCCGGTTGCAGTGACATTATTTCTGGAGTAATTGTAGCATAATATCTTTCTAATTCTCTACTATTAGGATTGGGGATTATAGGTGTGAATTTCTTACCATTGGTATATCCAGTGGCAGTATTTGGCTCTAGATTAACCGTTGCTTGATTATTATTTGAGCCAAGATTATGTAGTAGTCTAACTTCAAAATCAACATATCTATCAGTGTTTGAAAATCCTTTTGTACCATCTAAGAATTGTTCTACCTGAACATCTTCGGGCTCTCCAGTAATCTCAACTTCAATTTCGACCATTGGTGAAACTATAATCGTGGTAGTATTGGTTGCTGGTAATCCACCCTCAAGAGGAATTGCCTGAATACCGAGCTGGACTTGTGTATCTGCAGAAATTTTCCAGGTAGGATCAAGTGGCATTTTCAAAGTTGGAGTGGAGATAGTCACAGGGATTGTTCTGGTCTCATTGGGCATTATCAAGTCAGTTCTTTTGACGGGTGAGTTGATTTCCCATGCTGGAACAGATTCTGTGGGAGAAACATAGATGTCAAACTGAGCTGGAGCGGTTCCTGAATTTAGAAGAGTGTAATCAATAGTCCTAGGTTCTCCAGGAGTTATATTTGCAAATGTTGGTCCGTTATCATGACTATGATTTTGACTTATTTCAGCCTGATAAAGAGCTCCAGCCATCACTGTTGAAGATGCAGTGAGCCTGTAATTTGCAGCCTGACTAACAACCGTAATCGTTACAGTTACTGATTCGGAAATAGCAGCAGTAAGTGGCACTGTAACCGGAATTTGGATTGCGACAGCTTGTCCGGAATTAACCTCTAAAGGAGATAAGCCAGAGTAGATTACTCCGGGAGATTGAACCCATTCAATGGGTCCGACGGTGGAGTTTGATTGTGTCACAGTGAAATTATCTCCTTCGTCTCCAGAATTTTGTAAAATAAAGTTAAGAATAGTTTGACCGCCTGGATCGATATTTCTATTATTTGCTGAGATCAGAGTTGCCCTGAGTGCAACAAATGATATTGTTCTAGACTCGATAGTAGTAGTTAATGGATTACCTGAAGGACCAATGACAAGCAGGTTCCCTGATAATGTGTAAGTACCTTCAAGAGAGGTTGCATCAAAGGTTAGTGAGATATTTTCTGGTTGGGTAGGATTTGCCAAGCTACCAGGTAAGTTGTTAACTGTTGAAGATTGTATCTGAATCTGTTCTCCGGAAGAAGTAGATGTTAGAGATAGTTGGGCCGATATATTGACTGGTTCGTTTCCAGTGTTTACGACTGTAATTTCTCCCACCCACTGGGCTCTAGCTAATGAAGCCCCTTCGTAAGGGAGCGAGTCCGAAATTGAAATAGCATTTTCTACGGAAGAAACACTAATTCCTTGCATAGTTAAAATATCATTTGTCATATCCGAATCTGTGGAAATTGTCAAGTTTACTTCCCATGTAGCTTTTAGTGAAAATCCTGACCCCGACAATAAACTGGCATCCCAATATAGTAGATGTGACTCCTGTTGAGCTGCATTAATACTAATTATTCTCCTATCAACTTCAGTAAATCCAGAACCTGTGTTTACTTCTAAGGTAAGATTACCTTCTCCTGTGGATCCACCCAAATTGAGAATATCTACTTTTATTGTGTGAGAAATTGGAGATAAAGTAGGGGTTGCTCCTACATACACTGAATTTGTGGTCACATTTAGATCGATGACTGCGACGTCTGCATCTACAGATTTACCCGAATTATATTTTTCAGATAAAGCAAGATTTCTGTCTTGAGGTAAAGATACCATAGGTGCAACAAATAGAATGGCGAGCAGTACAGCGATTTTTTTCAATTTTTCACCTCTTTTTTGAAGTTGCTGGAATTTCTTAATCCCATCGCTTCCGCTCCCCTCCTCGTAGAGGAGTCTTGTCCTCATTATGAAACAACCGGCTATGAAGTAGATTTATGTCTATTGGGATGATTTGACCGATGTAATGAAAAGACATTGCTCCCGTTCGGCTACGTGGACCTGCCATCCCTGCTAGTCATTGGAGTAGCGATTTTACCAATTTTTATTGGATTATATCGTATTGCGAGATCGGGTAAAAGAAGGACTATTTTGCCTTCAACAAGGGGTAATTTACCTGATCATATCTCTGATAGAGCTGTTGCAAGAAGGAGAAGTAATAGGAGAGATAGATCTCTAACAACAATTACTGCTGACTCCCTTGGAGACGGGTCAGTAATAGGTGCGGGGGTGCAAGAAGCAGAAATTAGTGCAAAAGAGCTTTCGGCATTAGAGAAGAGATTAGAGAGGGAAGGCGCTAAACGAGGTTCTGTACAAGTTAGCCTTATGTGGAATAATTGGAATGATTTAGATTTACACCTGATCACACCTAGTGGTGAACATATTTATCATGACAATAGAAAATCTTCATGTGGTGGTGAGTTAGATATAGATATGAATTTTAAACCAACTTCCAAGACTCCTGTCGAAAATATTGTTTGGACAAAAACTCCGCCTCCAGGCGTATATAGAATCGGCATAAGGCATTATAAAATACACACCAAGGGAATTTTTTCATGGGCTCCTTTTTTGAATCGTATTCATAGAAAAAACGATACAAATTATTCTGTGAGTCTTTCCATAGGCGAAAGTAAGAGATTTTATGAGGGATCATTGGTTAAAAGTAATGATTTGCAGTTTGTCGCGAAATTTGCAATAGCTGAACCCGGAACAGAGCAAGAATCTGCGAGCATTAAGGAAAGTACGCAAGATCAAGAAGAGTTTGCTGAATCAAGAGAGGTGGATGCAATGAGAAAAAGGATAGGTACTTCCAGTGAAGGAGTATCTGTAGTTTTGGATTGGACGGCTGAATCTGACTTAGCTCTATCAATAATTACTCCTGAAGAAGAAATAGTCTCTTTCTTCAGCGAATCTTCGGCAAACGGAAGTTTCGATATGGATAATTACGATCCAGAAGTTAAAAGACAAGAGATTAAATTGGATGATAGTCTACAAACTGGAACTTACAGAATTATGATAAAACATCTTGAATCAGACAATCAGGATTCTGAGTCATCATACAATATTACTATCAATAATAAAGGTAATATTGAGGAATTAAATGGAACAATTAATAGTGATGGATCAGAAATAGAAGTTGGGACTTTTGAAGTATAAAATTTATAATTTGATATCCAGTATTTGTAAAACTCTTTCCATCCATTTAAGCTTCTTCAATTTAGTTTTCGGATTAGTTTTACCAGACCATTCTCCAACCAGGTCAGTTCTAGTTCCAATTATCTCTAATTGAGATTTTTTTACCCCTAAAGAAAGTAAGAAACATAGAGCTCTATCTCCGTCAGTAAATCCACCAGGATTATGCATTCCTTCAATTACTTGAGGTGTTTGATGGGTTAATACTAATTCGGGTTGAGTTGGCATTTTAGTGCCCTTTTCGATCAGATTTGTCCAATCTTTTCTATTGTCGCCGTGTGAATGAAGAATGAATGGGATTTTTTTGTCGAAGGCTAGCTCCGTTCCCATCCCACCGTCTCCATCGCTAACAATACAAGAAAGCCTTGACCATGCTACTTGATTAAGATTTTTTGGGAGATTAGAGAAAATCCCTACAGCTCCGTCTGCAGCTACAATTTTTCCTGGTTTTTCTAGTGATCGAGATAACTCATCGACTTCTACGGCAGCACCAATAACCGTAATTTTTGGTTTATTAAGTGTCAATTCTGTAATGAGTCTTCCTAGAGTGATTGCCCTATTTTGTCTTGTCCACAGATTTACTGAGGTTTTTTCAACTGTAGCCAATAAATGATTAGCACTTAGGTAATCATCTACGAGTTTCCAATTGAAGAAATCTCTAATTTTATCCTGTAATTCCAACAGTCTGATGTCTACAGGATTTAGAGGAAAGGGTGCTTCGTTATCCATAATCTCCAGTGGAAGGGACAGGTGAGTGTTCAAGAACCCTAGCTGCTGACTAGATGCCATGCCAATCCCACTTGTGGTTCCAGATATTGAGGATGAGGGGTTGTTAGCAAGATATCCATTTTTACCTCAGAGTGAAGCTTTCTTGAAGGAATTATTGGAAGAAAATAATATTACAATTGAGGATTTAATTGATGCTCCTTGGTTGGAGGATATAAGAATTAAAGCAAGAGTTAGACTTATCGATTCAATTGTTCAAAAAAATTCTATGGGAATTTCTTATTCTTTAGATGTATCCACAGAAATAGGAAGAATGATGGAATTTTTATCCTTTCTTCATTCTATGTTAGTTGTTTGTGCATCATTTGATGAAAGATTGTTAGCAAGATGGGTAGAAGGAGAAGCAAGTAGGGCTGATCAATTAATGGGCTTGGAAGAGAGTAGTTTTTCTTTGATTTCTAGTACTTATCTTTCTTCAATTGATTTACGAGAAAGTGAGACGGGTGAGCCTGAATATTGGGTTCCACTATCTGATTTTATAGAGCTAAGTCCAAAAATATCTGGAAAATATTGGAGGTTAGTCAATAGACCAGTCAGTAATGGTTGGGTTTGTTTGAATTCAGGATTTGGAGAATCAAGTTCAGGACGGACTTCAAGACTTATTAAAGAAAGAATCAGACAGCAATTATACAATAATTGCATTGAAAGGATGGCTAGAATGGATGATGAATTTGCATCTAAATTTTCCGAATCTGTAGAGAAGATAATGAGTTTGATGTCTGAACAGGTTGAAGCTGAAATGCCAGTAAATGCTGCTTTAAGAGAAGACTGGCCACCTTGTTTTGAGTCTGCAATCAGTGAGTTGAATCAAGGAATAAATGTTAATCATGCAGGTAGAGTATTTTTAGCCGCATTCTCTAGATCAATTGGGATTCCTCAAGAGCAAACCTGTTCCTTTTTCAGTAATGCTCCAGATTATGAATCTGATACTACAAGTTACCAAGTAAATCAAATCTATGAACGAGAATATACACCTCATGGATGTTCTTCATTAAAGACTAATGCCAGATGTCCTGTCCAAGTAGGGGATGACTCTTTGTGTGATCAGGAATGGATGGATCATCCTCTGAAATATATTAGAATTAAACAAAAAGGAAGATTCGTGATGAGTTCACAGGATATCGAAAAAGAAACAAGTGAGGTGCACAATTTGGGCGATGACTCTTAAGTAGGGTAGCCCTACAATCATTAGGAGAGGTTCCATGGTCAGAACACTGGTTATCACGATTGATAGGGATAATGATTTAGGTGTCAAAGCGGGCATTCGAGGACCTGTGATTGGACGAAAATCAGCACTTACTGCTGCACTTAGATTGGGAATAGCGGATCCGGAAGAATCTGATACTAATGCCATATTAGGTGCATTGAATCATCACGATAGATTAGCTGAGAACGCTGAGCCGAGCGACGAAGTTGAGATCGCAATTCTAACCGGAGATGTGAGAGTAGGTCCCAGAAGTGATAGGGCTATTGCTAGTCAATTAGATGAAGTTATTCAAGAGTTTCAACCTGATACTGCACTATTGGTAACCGATGGTGCTGATGATGAAGCAGCACTACCAATTATCACTTCAAGACTCAGAGTGGATACAATAGAGAAGATAATTGTAAGGCAGTCAAAGGGCATCGAAGGAACTTATTATTACATAGTCAAGGCAATAGAAGACCCTAGATTTCGTGCTAGATTATTGGTTCCACTCTCTATTTTTATGATTATTTTGGGCTTGGGATTAATGCTTCCTAATGGAATTGTTTTGATTGGGGCCCTTCCTCTAATAATAGGGGTCTGGTTACTCCAGAAAGGACTGGGATGGGAACAACAAATGGAGAGGTTGATGATGGACATGAGAGACAGTGCAACTGGTGGACTTTTCTCCTCATTACTATGGGGACTTTCAATTATATCCATATTGTTAGCTATATTACTCTCATATCAGAAAATGACTGAGCCTGATATTAATCAAACTGTTGTCTTGCAAGTGATTACAACATTCGATGAAGTCTTACCTTGGTTATTAATTTCATTATTTTCATTTTCATTATCGCTAGGGGTACTAAGATGGAAAGAGGGTTCATTTACCGGAAGAACAGTACTTTTGATAGGTTTGGGGGCAGTTGCTTATACATTTGCAGACGCAATTCTCTCAGTAACAATTCAGGTACTTGGAGTTGGTGATTATGATGTTACAACCAGTCAAATATACAATGATTGGTATTTGCCAGTAATTACTCTAGTACTATACTACATGTTGAGAGTAATAGTTCAGTCTTTTTCAGAGGATGATGAATTAGTCTCAGAAAATAGATTCTGGGGAGTCTGATATCATCGGTAGATAATATGAATGGTAATAATACACAGATTATTTGGAGTGGAACTAAGGAGATGGCTGAATCTCTAATGTTATCTATCGGACCGGATGATCCGGAGTCGTTTGAAATGGAAATTATCCAAGAAGAAGATGTATCAAAATTAATAATTTCGATAAAAAGTGAAAATCTCAGTACACTTCGTTATACAGTTGATGATATTCTATCATGTCTATCAGCAGTGGAAGCAAGTTTTGAAAAAATTAAATGATGTGAATTATGTTTGGTACTACTCAAATAAAAAATATTAGCGGGAATTCGTATGTTTAGATTACCGCACGACAGGTCTGAGAAGTTATCAAGTAACGGAAGATTGACAAATTTATTCACAGAATCGATTGATAGATGGTTATATTCTATGGTCGAGGATGATTTCGGTGGACAAGGTACTGAAAAAATTATTGAAGCTGTAGTTTTTTCCAAGTCTTCGGGCATCTTCTGCGGTGAATTAATTGCGAATAGATTTTTCAATAATTTTTTCGACCAAATTGATGTAATCTGGATGGTAGAGAATGGTGAAAAAATCTATTCAGGAGACAGTATTGTAAAGATTATTGGAAAAGCAAAGGATATATTGTTGTTGGAAAGGATACTTTTGAACATAATCAGTCGATTATCTGGAATTGCAAGCAATACTTTACGATGGGTTGAAGCGGCAAAACCAATTAAAATTGCTTCAACAAGAAAAACTAATTGGGGACTACTAGATAAATGGGCAGTTCACATTGGTGGAGGGCTTACTCACAGATTAAGTAGGGGCGATGCATTAATGATTAAAGAAAATGATTTTTTTTCTTTGAGGAGCTCTTTGGAAAGTGAAGAAGAGAATTTGTCCAACATTATTTCTTCGATTGATATGGAAAAATTCGAGAATTTTGTTGTTATTGAGGTTACTGATATAACCCAAGGAATTCAAGTAGCAAAAAGTTGGAAATTGAATGAGTCTAATCAGAATAAAAAGATTACAATTATGGTAGATAATATCGGACCTACACAGGCTAAGGAATTTTGTGATTTTTTAATTTCTGAAAATATCAGAAATTCATTTATTATTGAGGGTTCGGGTGGAGTAACGCTTGATTCTTTGGTTGATTGGAGATCTAGCGGAGTGGATTTAGTTTCATCTAGCTCACTGAATTTAGGAATAGTGCCGTTGGATTTTTCGATGATTTTTGGAGTTGGTAACAATGGTTAAAATCCCTGATAGTCATCCTAGAAAAAAATCCCTAATTTCTAGAGCTAAAATAGTAAATGGTTCCAATGAAGGCCTCTTGGCAGATTCTGCATTAATTGCACATGGAAGGGGGGAAGCATTTGATTACTTATTAGGTGAGAAAACTAGTAAAATTGCAAAATTGGCCATAAGAGAAGTATCTGCTAGATTGAAAGCTGCCAAAAAGCCGGTAATTTCGGTGAATGGTAATACAGTTGTACTAGCTGGGGAATATTGTATCAGAGTAGCTGCAGCATTAGGTTGCCCTGTAGAAGTGAATTTATATTATACAACGCCAGCTAGAGTATCTGGGCTAATCTCTTTACTTGAAGAGCAACGAAGAAAGGTATTGTCAGAAGATTCAGGAATGGGTA
>DAJW01000108.1 GCA_002496485.1 Euryarchaeota archaeon UBA36 | reverse complement strand
GTGAAAGCTATCCAAGATTCCCAATCATCCTCACCGAAAGGATCTTCTATGGATATTATTGGGTATTTATCAATCCAAGATGAGTATAGATTGGCTAATTCCTTTCCTGACAGTTTCTTACCGTCGATATGATATAAGTCGTCATAGAAAAATTCCTGAGCAGCTACATCTAATGCTATAGAAACTTGTTTGCCTGGAATATAATTGGCTTTTTCTATTGCTAATTTGACATACTGTAGTCCATCTTCATTCTTTGGTAAGTTTGGAGTAAAACCACCTTCGTCTCCTACTCCAGTAAGTAAACCATCATGTTCTAAAACGGATTTGAGTGCATGATATATCTCGACCCCCGCCCTCAAAGAATCTTTGAATTTATCAAAACCGTGTGGAATAATCATGAATTCTTGAATTTCAACATTAGTAGATGCATGTGCCCCACCATTTAGAATATTCATTAAAGGAATGGGTAGGCTACACTCTTTTCCTTCGGAAATAAATTCCCATAGATATCCGGTTTTGGATGCACGAAGGCAGGCCAAAGAAACTCCTAATATTGCGTTTGCTCCAAGTATTGACTTGTTTGATGAATTATCAATTTGTATTAATTTTTGATCAATTTCTTTGATATTTTCTATACTCATTCCTATCATTTGGGGTCTGATAATTTCATTAATATTTGATACGGCTCTATTAACACCTTTTCCCATCCATTCCTTTTCGTTATCTCTTAGTTCAACAGCTTCGTAGCTTCCTGTACTTGCCCCTGATGGAACTACGGCCCTTCCTGCCAGCTTTTTATTGACATGACAGTCTACTTCTACTGTAGGATTACCTCTAGAGTCAAGAATCATACGAGCATAAAGATCGCTTATAACACGGCTCATAAAATATGTCATATATGACTAGTTTGTCAATTTTACCCAAAGTATAGTCACTGATTTAGCCATGATAGCCATGATGATACTTTTCTTTGTATTTCGGGGACATCCAATTCAGATCTACAACAGCATTCCCAACTAAGTTGCTCTTCATTGGGTGAGATAGAAAATAATTCTGCCTTCAGAATAATTCCATCACAATTTTTTAAATCTGATCTTGAGTCATCTACAAAACAATGTATTAAATTTTTAGGATAATGATGAATTCTTCCTGAATTAGGACAGCAAAGAATGGCACTTTTTTCTAGTAGTAATAAAGAGGCCCCAGAATCAGAATCCACTTCATATCCTATAATTGAGGTTCCGTTGAGTAAAGATGCGACATCGATATTGTACCATTGAGAATGGGCCATGGGGATGTCGAGCTTCGATAAATCATCATAATATTCCTGAATTCGTAGTTGAGACAGCGCCTCATCATTTGACATACCTGTCAATATAGGTGGTCCCATTTTAATTCAACCAAAGAATAAAATTGGAAAAAATGTTTGAAAAACGGAAAAAAATCTCAATTATTTTGACAAATTTAATCAGAAAGATACATAAATTCATATTTTTCCGAAAATATATGATGAGTATTGATTCATTGGACAGAGCTATACTTTCGGTACTTAGAGACTCGGCTAGGGCTGCTTATGTTGAGATAGCTAACAAAGTTGATGTTACAGAAAGAACCGTTAGAACTAGGATGAAGAAAATGGAAGAGGAAGGAGTAATTAGAGGGTATACGATTAGGGAAGCTGGCGTTGGATTGACTGCATTAATTAGAATGAAAGTAGGTCCCGGTATTGAAATTGGTACTTTAGCTGGAGAATTCGCAGGATGGCCGGGGGTAGAATCCGTTTACGAAATTAGTGGAGATGCCGATCTAGTCGCTGTAGTTCATGTGGATGATACAGTTGGACTTAGGAATATGTTAGATAAGATGTGGTTAGCCGCACCCGGAGATATCAGCTCAACTCAAACAGAATTAGTTCTTGAGCAGTACTGACTAAGTCTTCCATTTTATTGTGCATCCAATACTTTCGGTCCTAGGAATAGAGATTTCTTCATCGGCTAATATTTGATCCAATGCATAGGATAATTCTGATGACTTTACATGAGACGGATCTCTTGGAGAATCGTCCATTCGTCCTCTATAGACTACAGTTTTATCTGAATCTAATAAGTAAAATTCTGGAGTTCTTTCGGCACCATATGATATTGCAATTTCTTGAGATTCGTCATGTAAATATGGATAAGACATTCCTCTTTCTGCCCTTTTTACCATGTTTTCCCATGAGTCAGATTCGTATTTTACGGGGTCATTTGAGTTTATACCAATAAATCCTAAATTTGAATCTCTTGCCCTTGATGCAATTAACTCGATTCTTGATTCTGATGCGACTACATAGGGGCAATGATTGCAAGTAAATACAATGATTGCTCCTTTATCGCCCATTAATTCGGACAAGGATACTCTATTTCCACCAATTGATGGATTGGCATTTGCTAGTATAAATTCAGGGGCAGTATGACCTGGCTCGATACTCATATATCACCGAGTGAAGGTTAGCATTCAATCCTTTGGATGAGTTATTTTCTCTTTGGAATTTAAAGTCTGTTTGCATTCGGAAATTCTTCTTCTTGCTAATCGATTTTGAGGATCTATATCCAAAATATTTCGCCAAGCTACAATTGCCTTCTCGATATCATCAGCTTCATGAAGAATTGCGGCTATTCTAAGTCTCGCATCAATATGATGTGGAGTGATTTTTACTGCTTGTTCAAAATCTGAAGCTGCTTCATCTATTCTGTTGAAATCTAAGTATAGCTCGCCTCTTTGAAACCATGCATCTGATAAATTTGGATTTAATTCTATTGCTTTATTCAACGGTTTTTCGGCCTGTGAAGAACGTCCCATTGCAATCATACACTTACCTAGTAAAACTAGGGCTGTTGGGTGTCCTGCATTCATAGTAAGTAATACTCTAAGCTCCTTTTCTGCTTCTCTCCAGTCACCTAGATGCATGAGAATTTCAGCCCGCCTGAATCTAGCTGATTCATGATCTGGACAACGCTCTACGAGATAGTTAGCATCATCTAGAGCATTCTCTAAATCATCTTTAACAAATGTAGCTGAACATCTATTTAGTCTAGCTCTAATATGGTTTGGATCAATCTCAAGAGTTCTAGTGAAGTAGGAAATCGCCTCGTCTAGTCTATTCATTCTAGCAGCGATAACTCCCTTGAGGAAAAGTACTGTTGGATTATTTTTCAATATAGTCGTTGATTCGATAGCAAAGGCATTAGCTTGTTCTATATTATTCATATCAAGGAAAAGTTGGGCTTCTTCAATTGGGATAGAGGGATGATCTGGAATTAGTCTTCTAGCCCGAATCAGAGATATTTCGGCGTCATTATGTGTTCCTTGATATCTTAAAGCTCTAGCTCTTCCTAGCCAAGCAAGTCCAGATTCGCGATTTAATTCTATGGCTTTATCAAATGATACCAGAGCGTCAATGATTAACAATTGGTCTAATTTTCCAGTTTTATCACGTTTTTGATCTATGTCTGATAGAATTAGTCTTCCATTCATTATATGAAGATTATCAAAGTTCCATGATTCTTCTGGGGCATTGTCTAGTATCTTCTTGGATGTGGAAGGTGAATTTTTACGAAGCCATAGTAAGCATAATTTTGCTCTAACCTCAGAATCTGAGGGTTCATATTCAATATATTCGGTTAATACTTCTATTGCAGCGTCGATTCTGCCATCATTTTCAAGTATATCAGACTCTAACAACACCGTTTTTTCACCTAGTGAAGCAGCTCTCCTCACACTTTTTAGCGACTTTTTTGTATTATTTTCTCCGGCTGCCAGAATTTTTGCATTAAGTAACCAAGCTGGACCATTTTTATTTTCAATTTCTAACGATTGCTGTACTAATTCTTGTGCAATTGTTATTTCGCCCAGTGCAAATAATTTCGAAGCCCGCTGAATTAGTTCTAGATGTGTTAATTCTGAATCATCATCTAATCCTCGTTCTGCAATTTTAGCTCTTCTAGCTATCTCTGATAATTCTGATGCAGTTGAAGATGGTGCGGGGTTTTCTCCTAATGCTTCTAATCTGACTGAATTACGATTAATTCTCGATGCATCTTTTCCATCCAGTAATATTATCTGTTCTCTTAATAGGCCAATGTTATCGGGATTTATAGCTAATAATCTCTCAATTGTACGATCTAATGCTTCAATATCACCATTCTTCCTTTGAATTTCTGCAAGAGAGAGAAGTGTTTTTTCATCCTCGGGATCCAAGTCATTAGCTCTGATGAAGCAATCGGCGGCCCAATCAGTTCTATTTATTGCATAAAATAATTCTCCAAGTCTTCTATGTTCATTTGCCGAAAGTTCAATGTCTTCTGCCATCATATCTGATTGGTGAAGCATCGATGCGAGGCGTTCCACTAATGGGTGTAAACCAGGAATAATGTTGCCATTTTCGTTAGAATTGCCGGGATAGTGATTCAGAATAGATTTTGCAGCATGACTTGCTATTGCACATGATTCGCTATTACTTATTGGGATTCCTTGATTGAATAACAGTGCTTCTGCGGATTCAAGGGATTGGTGAACACCCAATAAACCTCTAACCTTAGGTGTCTCGGAGAGTATTGTATCTACTCCTCTTGAAAGTAAATCTAATTTATTTGATGTTTCAGAAAGGTTTTCTTTGACAAATCCTAGCTTTTCAACTATTCTTCTTCTTTGTTTTAGTAGGTTTCTATGCTTAATCCATAGTGTAAAAAATATAATTCCTAGCGCAAATAGTAGGGTAATTATCGCTAGTGTATAGTCTTCCATTAGTGCCAGCGAGTGTGGAGAGGTTTTGATGGCTTCTACTATTTCAGAGTCAAAAGTTGCGTTTACACCATGACTTTCAAAGCACGAGAGTCAAGAAAACTCATGATAAGTCGCTAGTTGAAAAAGCTTGAACTCCTAATTTGAGAGTTTTATTTCCAACGGAATTTCCTACCACACATGGAATACCAGCGCCTGATGCTAATTCAAAAATTCTATCAGAGACCTTGCCAGCGAATACTAATCCCTGTGCATTTTGAGATTCAGATAAGGCCTTGTCTAAATCCTTAGGTCCTATCGGATTTGATGTTGAGCCGTCTTCATTAATTATCACGGCTTGGTTTCTCTTCAATCCTTCAAAATGTGTTGCCCAAGTTTTAACTTCATCTGGAGCCTCTAGTGATGCGGTGCCTCTTCCAACAGTAGCATCATCGTCTTTTTGTAACTCAGTTTGAACTCTGGAAACAAATTTTGCAGCAGTTTCTTTCTGATTGAGACATTTTGTAATTACCTTGCCTTCTAAATGTTCAACCTCTCTACTTTGAGGTGCGACTGCTACATGAGTAAGAGATTTTCCCAATTTCCCACTAATTTCTAACAATAGAAGTTTGCCCCCTCTATCTCCATCTACAAATGCGGTTACTGTCTTCTTTTTACCCGCTAGTTTAACCAACTCTGGTTTAATTCCGGAGCCCATTGTTGCTATCGCATTTTTGATCCCAAATTTTAGTAAATTACGGACATCATTTCTTCCTTCAACAATAATTAAAGCATCACCTTCTTCTATATTCGGGCCAGCTGTCATTTCAGAGTAATCTACTTCGGTATCTAGAGTAAGTACTGTTTTTACTTCATCAAGAATATTCTTTGATTCTGATGATGCTGAATTGACAATACTGAGCAATAGTTGCTTGGCTCTATCAATAACTGATTCTCTCTTTGCTGATCTTATATTCTCAATCTGTGATACCTTGATAATTGCTTTACATGGGCCTATTCTGTCTATAGTTTCTAGAGCTGCACCAATTACTGCAGTACTCACTTGATCTAAAGAAGAGGAAACTTCGATAGTACCATTTACTCGTCCTTTGTTATTATTCAGACTTACATCTACGTGTCCAATTCTACCTGTTCTCTGAAGTTTTCTTAGTTGGAGATCTTCTCCTAGAAGTCCCTCTGTTTGACCGAAAATGGCCCCCACTGAATCTTTCCTTGCTACAACTCCACTTTCTGTTCTAATAGTTGCGTGTATTACGTATTTCCCTTCACTTGTCATAATTTCATTCTCCTGCCTCTCGGCCCAAACCATGTCCTTCCCCTTTTTGCT
>DAJW01000155.1 GCA_002496485.1 Euryarchaeota archaeon UBA36 | reverse complement strand
CATCAAATTCTTTTGCGAAATCCCAGTATGATTTTACTGCAGAATTCGATTTATTTATTTTTTGAGAAATAACTATTGGAGAACCTTCTAGTGGAGATTCTGCAATAGATACGGATCTTGGAATTTGGGTTTCAAAAACCCTTTCTCCAAAATATCTTCTAGCCTGATTTGCCACCTTTTCACATAATTTACTCCTAGTTTGAACCATTGTCAACAGAATCCCTAATAGTCTTAATTCGGGATTTACACTCTGCTGAATCAAATTAATTGAATCAATCAATTGTCTCATCCCTTCTAAAGCATAGAATTCAGCCTGAATTGGAATTAACAGCCACTGCGCAGCCGAAAGAGCATTGATAGTTAGTAGGCCTAATGATGCTGGAGTATCTATTATAATTATATCAAATTCTTCCTTAGCTTGATTAAGTACCAGTTTAAGCCTATTCTCTCTTCCTACTCTAGTTGCAAGATCTATTTCCATTCCCGATAAATCCAAGTCTGCAGGTAAAATCCATAGATTCTTAATCATAATATTTTTTGGTGGTCCGCTTTTTTTATCAGGATTCATACCTCTCCATGCCGACTTCATTGAACTGGTTAATATCCCCGGTCCTATCATGTAGTCATCTAGCGAAATATTGGTTGAACCAATTCCCTTGGAAAATAATTCATTCATAGTAAGGCCAATATTTTTCTTATCAACCCCAAAAGTAGTTGCAATATTTCCTTTAGGATCCATGTCGACCAAAAGTATCTTTCTAGGAGTAATCCCATATTCACTATTTCCATTTGCCAGCGATGATGCAAGGTTGACTACAGTAGTAGTTCTAGCACATCCCCCTTTGTGATTGACACATGCAATGACTACTGCCATGATTAACGAATTGTAGCACGGTTAATTGGCCTTATCCCTCTATTGTATGACTGGAACAACAACTTCGCTGAGAATTTTGTTTACAATCCTCTTTCCAGTCACTCCTCTAATCTTAGATTCGGGCTTCAGAACTATTCTATGACTTACTATATCTACAGCAACACCTTTCACATCGTCCGGTATAACATAGTCTCTACCATCAATAGCTGCCGAGGATCTTGCTGCTTTAAACAAAGATTGGCTAGCTCTAGGAGATGCTCCTGCATCAATTCTAGGATCCGATCTTGTTCTCTGAACTAATTCAACAATATAAGATAGAATTGCAGGATCTACATGAACAGTTTCAAGAGCTTTTTGCATGGCAACCACCTTTCTTGGGCCCACGATTTGTTCTACATCATAGTCGTCTTTGGCCCTTAATTTTCTTCTTTGTAATATAGCCTTTTCTTCTTCTCTGGAAGGATAGCCCATTTGTAACTTCATTAGAAATCTGTCCATCTGAGCCTCTGGAAGTGGATATGTGCCCTCTTGCTCAATAGGATTTTGTGTAGCCATAGTTATGAATGGAGCAGGTAATTTGTGAGTAATACCTTCTATAGTGACTTGCTTTTCTTCCATCGCTTCTAGTAATGCGGCTTGAGTTTTCGGGGGAGCCCTATTTATTTCGTCAGCGAGTAATACGTTGGTAAATAGTGGACCAAATCTAGGTTTAAATTCACCACTTTTCTGATCATACATGTATGTGCCCATTATATCGGCAGGTAGTAAATCAGGAGTGAATTGAACCCTCTTGAACTTACAACCCAATGCCTTTGCAAATGTATTGGCCATTAAGGTCTTAGCCAAACCCGGGTTATCTTCTATCAATATATTCCCATTAGATAGAATACCTATTGCTACTTTCTTAATATTTTCAGGTTTTCCAATTATGACTTTCGCAACTTCACTCATAAGATTATTTGAATGTCCCGAAACTGACCTAATCAGCTCCTTTGTATTAGCTCCTCCACTTTGTGCCATAGACATACTGGTACCTCTAACATATTAATGCCAATTCAATTACTACTTGAGTGTTAGGTACTTGTGAACACTTTTTGTGTCACACTCAATGGCCCCAGAAGTGATCTTCTTTCCTGTGAATTGCTAATAATTCTTCATAAACTTCCCTTTCAGCTGATGTCATTTCCATCTTCTTTAATTTTCTAGCGTGAGACTCAGGTATATCCACCAGCAGTAAATCACCTTCATTGATTTGACGTCCTACAGTAACACCTTCTACCGCTATTGCCACTTCAGAACCTTGTATTGCTTCTTTTTGACTATCTTGTCCGGAGCGAATTGATTTAATCTGCCCCACTCTTTTCCCTTCTTTCAATAATCTCTGTCCAACATGAATTCTGCCCGCCAAAATTCTTACTCCAACAACTGCCGGCTTAGAAATTCTAAATGTATGATCTGGCAATAACAATATTCTTGCTGGATATACAATCTTCTCTCTACTTTCTTCTTCTAACTCCAATATTCTATTTTCTTTCCATTCTTCATGCTGTTCAAGAATTCTATAGATTATGTCTGATCCAATAAAGTGAATTCCGGTATCAGATTCTTCTAATTCTTTTTGTGCTTCCATTAGTATTTCAGTATTGAAAGCAAGAATAATTCTGTGTAGCGGATCACTACTAGCTTCTGCTCCTCGAATATCTCTTCTACTCACCTTACCGATAGAAGCTTCTCTAATTGGTATATCTTTCTCACTCAATTCTTTAGCTAGTGCCTCTAAGCCACCTACTGTATCGGACTTTATACTAACTCCATCATCATCTAATTCAATTGATAGATTAGCCTCATTGTTTGCAGCTTCAATTGCTTTCAATCTTTCAGTATTAGAATTTACTACCCTCAAAGTTGTACCAGCCAATACTCCATCCAACGACTGAGCACTAATTTTCAATCCCGATGCAGCGTGAGCGACTTCTGTATCGTCCCAACGATCCCCCGCATCTCTCATTTCACTCATTCCTCTGGGAGCAAATAATCCTTTGACTTTGGTACTTAAACCACCCTTATCAGTTGCAATTACTATCTCATCTCCCTTTCGAATAGTTCCTCTATGCAATATTAAATCTAGTGTTTTGCCCAATCCTCTTTCTTCTTTCATTTCAAGAACGGTTCCTTCTCCTGATCCCTCAATATCTTCAAGTTGCTCTTTGAGATATCTTTCCGCAAGACCAATAACTACTGCCAATAAATCTTGGATTCCCTCTCCTTCTCTGGCAGAAATTGGGACCATTGCGATATCTTTCGTGAAATCCTTGATACGATCGTATCTCTCGATATTAAAACCATCTTCGGCAAATTGTCCTACGAGATCCCAATACTTCTGTTCAAACAATCCCATAACCTCTTTACTTTGATTTTTTATTGATTGAACCATTGTTCTACCTTCCTGAATTTTCCATCCATAAAGCCTATCAACCTTATTCGCAGCAATTACAAATGGCGTTTTTGATTGCTTCAAAATTCTTAAAGATTCCTTGGTTTGAGGCCTACATCCTTCCATGACATCAACAATTAATATTGCTATATCTGCTAGAGAGCCCCCTCTGGATCTTAATGTTGAGAATGAATGATGACCTGGTGTATCAATAAACAATAATCCCGGTGATTCAAATATTTTTCCACCTAAAATTGGTCCACATAATTTGTTTAGAATTTTTGCAGGAACTTCAGTTGCTCCAATGTGTTGAGTTATCCCTCCGGCTTCCCTATCCATAACCGAAGCTCTACTATCCTCTCCAAGCGATCTGATATGATCAAGAAGTGAGGTTTTTCCATGATCTACGTGCCCTAAAACTGCAACGATGGGTTGTCTGCTATTTGCCACTTTACCCACCTCATAATCTCACACTTTCAGCTGTCAATACCATCAGGAAACCAAAGTCCTAATTCGAAAGATGCAGTATCTTCTCCATCTGATCCGTGAATTACATTTTCTTCAATACTTCTAGCAAAATCTGCCCTTATTGTACCTGGTTCCGCTTCTTCCCAATTTGTGGCACCAATTAGTTTTCTAGATTCTGCAATGGCATTCTTTCCCTTCCAAGCCATAGCTACTACTGGTCCAGATGTAATGAAACTAACTACCTCAGAGAAAAATGGCCTCTCTCTGTGAATACCGTAGTGTGTTTCAGCTAATTCTAGAGAAGGGGTAATATCCCTCCTACCAACTAAGATTAGTCCAATGCTTTCAAATCTTCTAATAATTTCATCGACGAGTTCTCTTTTGACCCCGTCAGGCTTCACCATAATGAACGTCGTCTGCGTTTCTGACATGAATCGACCGACCCCCCTCTCCTATTTCAACGAAATCAAAGATACAAATGCTTGATGAGCCTCTTTACATCCGCTATACTATGCGTGTGCTATCAGCAATGGCAATGATTTTGTGTCTTGTACTTCCAGGCTGCTTGGAAAGAGTTAATGACTCAGTAAATCCCGAACAAAAATTATTTGAAGATACTATTTTTGTAGATGAAGATGAACATATCAAACTAACTTGGACAATTGATTCTCCAGCCAATATAAAGATTAACTTAGAAAAATTAGATGGACCAAATATTGATTTATACACTATGTCAGAGTTAAATTACGAAGATTACAAAAGTTGTGCTGAAGATGGTGAAGGTAGTTTTAATTTTTATTCTGATTTAAGCGATCCTAATACTGCAGGTACAAATATTGAGGTCACTGTAGATTCAGGAACATATGTTACAGTAATTGATAATACTGATTGTGGTGATGCAAAACCCCCTGATCAAGGATCCACAATCCCACCTCAAAGCGATACTAATGATAGATCAAGAGTTCAATACACTATTACTGCTCAATAGTTAACATGAAAAATAGATTACTTGATTCCGCCCTTCTCATATCTTCTGGTCCATTTTAATCTTCTAGGATTTCTTTTTAATTTAAGAGCATTTTTTCTAACTTTACTATCTCTAAACCACATAACAGATCCATCCCTCTTCACATACATCATCCCAGTTCCTGGCTCTATCTCTTCATGAGAGAAACTACAAATTCTTCTTTCTGGCATTTAATCACTACCTGGTACCTAATCTTCTAGCTTCTCTTCCTGTGTCTCGGAGCATCAGAATATCACCTACTTGAACCGGACCTAGTACATTTCTGGCAATTATTCTACCAACATCTCTTGGATTATTAGAATCTAGGACACGAACCTTGACCTGAGTAGCTTCTCCAGTCAATCCTGTCCTACCGACTTCTTCAACAACTTCTGCTGGCCAAGATTCAGTTGTCATTCATTCACCTCAAGATGTCAGAGTTTCATAGTGCTTTTTTATTTCATTAAACCTATCTAATGCGTCCTTTTCAACTTGCATAATTGCAACTGCCGCAGTTTTAGTTCCAGTGCTCATTCCAGCCGCTTCTGCTAGAAAGGCTTGATCTTCCACATAAATAAATGGAATTTCCTTCTCATTGCAAATCATGGGTATGTGCGCTAGTAATTCTCCAGGACTAACATTTTCAGCCATTACAACCATCTGAGCAGTTCCTCTTTCAGCTGATTTTGTGACCTCGTTAGCTCCCTTCTTCAATTTACCTCTACCATCTTTACCTAGGCTCTTGACCATCTCATAAACCTGTTCTTGGACATCTTGTGGGGTTTCAAAAGTAATATGTACACTCATTGGACCATTCCTCGTGTTAGTATGCCGCCGCACGGCGTGACTGATATAAACGCAGCGTATCGAATTTAAGTTTCAATTATCTTAATTCTCTAATTATCTCTTCAATTCCTCTTGCTAATGCAGGAGCTGCAGATACATTGGCTCTTGGGTTAGATAGAGAATTCGTTGTATATACTCCATCTACATGATTTGCCAATCTAGATAATGCACCACCAGTGAATAATCCATGAGTACAGGCGGCGTGCACTTCAGTCGCTCCCTGTCTTCTAAGAGCATCGCTTGCCCTGCAAATAGTCCCTCCGGTACTTATCATATCATCTACAATTGCTACTATCTTTCTATCAACATCAAGGTCCTTTGGAGTGTGCTCAATAGTATGTGCGTCAATCCTTCTTTTTTCGAGGTATGAATACTTAGACCCAATAATGTTTGCAACTTCTGTAGCCCTTGAAATTGCACCCTTATCCGGACTTAGTATGAAATCCGGTTTGACATCAATGGACAGAAAATTTGCAATTTCTGGCATAGAGCTAACAAATCTAGTAGGAACTTTGAGTTCATTTAGTACACCCGGTTCGTGTAAATCTAAGATAACCATACCTTCACAATGATTAGATAGAATTTCTCCAATAACTTTAGCTGATATCGATTCACCCCAGCTGAATCTCTTATCTTGTCTTGCATAACCGAAATAAGGAATTGCAAGAATTACGCCAGGACCTACATCACCTAGCTGAATCTCTCCCTCTTGTTTGACGTTAGTAAGATTCCCCTTCCTGATATCATTAATAGCCGAAAGAAGGAAAAGTGTCTTCATTATTCCAGAATCAGGAAAAGTATTTGATACCAAAATTACTTCTTCTGATCTTATGGATTCAATGGCCTCTTCGGGGACCCTAACATATGACTCACCATCTGGAAATTTTCTAGTTTCCAATTTCGTGAAGTCCATTTTCATTATCATAGACAAAGACTCAGCGATTTCTAATCCCGAGTCCCCACTTAGAACTGGCATTTGTTCATCGGGGTAGGAACCTCCTTCATGATGGTTGTTGTCAAAAAAATATTGAATTCAACTCATTATTGGTGGGCATGACAGGATTTGAACCTGTGACCTCCCGGTTATCAGCCGGGTGCTCCAGCCAAACTAAGCTACACGCCCCTTTTGTAATGCCACTCCGACAATTATTTGAAGGCTACTCTAAATCATCATCATCAAAAATTACTTCGCCTGAGTTCAATTTAAGGTAACTGGGCAAAGTTATCAATCTAGAAAAACTACACTTCAGTATTACTTCGTCTAACCTCGCAGTCGTTTTTGCCAACTGTCCGCAGGGAACAACTATCGTGTCAGGAAGATTATTCTTGGCTTTAATCATAAAATGCGGTTTAACCAACAAACCTTTGTAAGTTCTCTTAATTTTTATTAAATCAGTAACATTTCCAATATCAATTCCATCATTATCCAAAATCGCCCGATCTAGCAATTCATCTGGAGCATAAAGTTGCTCTTCAATCCTAACTGTATTCCTCCATCTTCTTTGCAATTCCCTCATCGATTTTGAAAGCTTAATTTTTCCATCCGGTCTGATGCTATGTACCAATTCTTTTGGAAGTGGAGCTAAATCTGCGGGCTTTCTCATATACTGCTGTGCTACTTCCGGGCTCACTTCAATCCTCATAGACTGAACTAATTCATCTCTTGGGTGAAATCTTTCACCTACCACAGTACCAACTAATTTTTCTCCTATGTATACTTCTCTTTGCATTAATTCTTGAATTCCGTAGTCATCTACCATTATTCCCTACCTCTGTGAGCTGCATCCCCCTTTCCACTCAATACCCCAGTTGAGATTAGGCACTTAATATATTCGATTATTATTTCTGATAATCCAATTGGTTTTTTTATTTAATATTAAATTTTTCAATTGAAAATTTAAATTTAATTTAATTTTTTGTTATATTATCAGAATTTCGGTTTTTTCTTTTCCAAGGAAAATTTACTAAATCCCTGAACCACTTCTGATAATGTTCATGAGTGAACGATGGTTCCGGAATATGGTGGTGTTGTGCTAGAGAAGCTACAAAGAATTAGAAAGATGAGTGGAAAACGTACTACTCATGGAATTAATGACGAACTAATTATGAATTTTTTAGAAAATGATCCCTTTCTCAGTATGGCCATAGATGAGGCAGAAAGAAATTTTCATGATTTAATTAATGAATTAGGCGAACAGTCAATTACCCTAGATGAAACAGAGCTTGTTAAATCTGTTCAATACGATTTTGTTAA
The DNA here is from genome assembly GCA_002496485.1 of Euryarchaeota archaeon UBA36. Lineage (GTDB taxonomy): Archaea > Thermoplasmatota > Poseidoniia > Poseidoniales > Thalassarchaeaceae > UBA36. The sequence goes on along the minus strand of DAJW01000155.1, from coordinate 2,420 downwards.
TTTTTATAACCCTTCTACAGTTAATCCTTACGTAGCTATCGCTGCTCGAGGTCCTTGGATAATCACTTCTCATGGTGCAGTAATTCATGACAATGGCGGATATGGAATGTTGGGAATGGGACATGGTCCCGAGGATGTAATAATTTCAATGCAAAAAAACTGGGTAATGGCTAATGTCATGACCCCCTCATTCAGCCAAAAAAGATTGGCTCAGAAGCTAAAAGAGGAAGTAGGATTCACTAGAGGAAATTGTCCTTTTTACAAATTCATTTGTTTGAATAGTGGTACTGAGTCAGTTGCAATCTCAATGCGAATCGCAGATCTAAATGCAAAGATTGCTACTGGAGAAGGCGGCAAGCATGAAGGAAAGCCTACCAAACTTCTAGCACTTAACCAGGCTTTTCATGGTAGGACACAAAGGCCGGCACAAATTTCCGATTCATGTAGAGATAAATATGAGAAGCACCTTTCATCATTTAGTGAAAAAGAAGGAGTAATTTTTGTCCCTGCAAATGATGTCAATGCTCTAAAGAAAGAATTTTCTAAAGCGGAAGAAGAAGGCTTCTTCATTGAAATGATGGCTATTGAACCTGTTATGGGAGAAGGTAATCCCGGACAATGTATTTCGAGAGAGTTTTATGATGAAGCTAGGAAGCTAACAAAAAATCATGGTAGTTTATTGTTGGTTGATTCAATTCAGGCAGGATTCAGAGGGCAGGGATGTCTCAGTATAGTTGATTACGATGGATTTCAAGATTGCGAGGCTCCAGATATGGAGACTTGGTCTAAGGCCCTGAGTGCTGGACAATACCCTCTATCAGTTGTCGGTTTGAGTAAAAAAGCTGCTGAGGCATACGTTGTAGGAGTTTATGGAAATACTATGACGACAAACCCCAGAGCTCTAGAGACAGCTATTTCAGTACTAAGTAAAATTACTCCGGAATTAAGAGAAAATATTAGAGATAAAGGATTAGAATTTAGATCAAAATTAGAATCATTAATGGCAGAACTTCCAGATTCTATTTTAAAGGTACAAGGAACTGGATTATTACTTAGTGCGGAGTTACACCCTCAAAATCTCCCTGTTGTTGGATTTGGTAGTGTCGAAGAGTGGTGCAGGAAAAATGGATTGGGAGTAATTCATGGAGGGAAAAATGCTCTAAGATTCACCCCCCATTTCGCCATCACTTCATCCGAAATTGATATGATTATCCAGATTGTGAAAGATGCAATTATTCATTTCACTTCGAAAGAAAGTGTCAAAGAAAAGCAAGTTGCATGAGGATTCTAGATGCCTAGAAGAATCTTTTTGAATGGATTAGAGGACACTTTTTACACCTATTTATCTGAAAAGCTACTTAGTTTAGGTGCGAAAATTGTTGATTCTAAAAGTAATTCAGATATTTCTGTAGGCATAGGCATTAACTCAATTGGTTCTGTAAGAATAATCCCTGCAAATCAAGATTTTGAATTTCAGGGCGGTTCCGTAATACTAATTCATGATTTAATTATCCCAAATGGAGGAAATTATTGGGGCGGAAGAGAAATAAGAACAATCATTCAATCTGTAATTAATGATGAGAAAATCATTCCTAAAAATAAGATAAACTACTGGATAAATGTTAGAGACGTAGTATCTGCAATTTCTACTATAATTTTCGGTAAAAAGAAAGATTTCGGTATTCTCCCAATTAGTGGAAGAAGAGGTTGGTCTGATTCAGATATTATTTCAGAAACTGAGATTCTTTGGTCTAGATATAATAATTCAATCAATAATTCCCATACTATTGAATCATTATCTAATATACCAAGTCCAGTTAGAAATATAGAACATGTATCAGAGAATAGACCTAATCTAAAACCTGTCCACGATTGTATAATTTCATGTGGTGGACAAGGATGGCACCCAGTAGAGTCTATGAGAACATCAATAATGGAATTAATTGCCGAAATTCATTAACTTAATTCTTATTTATCCGATCATTTTGAACTCTAATCCTAACTTCTTGTGCAATTTTCTTAATAGATTGCATTTCTTTCCTTACTCTCGTTCCAGCTGCATTATTTCCATTATCATGCTTACCTGCATCATCCATAATTTCTACCAAATCATTAATCATCGTTTGAATCATTTCTCTTACTGACATGATTTTACGTAGAAACTAAGTCTTATTTTTTTGTCGGTAACATAGAACAGAATATACGCTTTATACAAATTTCTTTTATACAGTTATTTCAAGTAGTATAACTCTTCTCTAATGTTATGTCAGACGAAGAGAGCCCATTCATAGAAATGCCAGCAGCACAACAAGTATCCCCCACCGGTCAAGTAATTATTTATCAAGAAAAAAGCTCTATACCCGCGGTTGTAGGAGTTCTTTTTAGCCTTTCACAGATACTGACCATTTTAGCAGGAGTGG
>DAJW01000154.1 GCA_002496485.1 Euryarchaeota archaeon UBA36 | reverse complement strand
GTTATTGATTTAAATCCACTCTCAAGAACTGCAAGAATGGCAACAGTTACAATCGTAGATGAAGTATCTAGAGCATTCGAAGAAATTTACAATGAAGTGATTACTAGTAATTATTCACCTAGTGAATGGGACAATATTAGCGCGTTGAATGAATCGTTGAAAAAAATTAGTAGTAGCTTCATCTGAGATACTATTCATTTGAATAGTGACTAATCAAAGACTCTTTACAGATTTGAGATATGGAATCTCCAACATCGGAAGTAGACGCATTACCACCTAGATCATAAGTCATCAATTTTCTACTAGATAGATGTGTAGAAATTGCTGTATCCAGAATTGTCGAACATTGTGTAGCGATTGAGTCATTATTCCTTACTCCTAAATATTCAAACATTAATTGCAATGATGAAATTGCGGCTATAGGATTTACTACTCCCTTACCGGCATATTTTGGAGATGACCCATGAACTGGTTCGAATAACATGTGATTATCACCAATATTTGCACTAGCTGCCATACCGAGTCCGCCCTGCAATACAGAAGCTAAATCTGTCGCAATGTCTCCAAACATATTTGGAAGCACTACAACATCTAAATCCTCAGGATCTCTAACTAACCACATCGTGAATGCATCAATGAAAGCTTTCGATGTTTCGATTTCTGGATATTCCTCAGAAATTTCATCAAAGATCTTTCTAAATAGGCGACATCCGCGTAAAACATTACTTTTGTCTACACAGGTTAATTTCTGTTTCTTTCTATGAGTATCTGATCGTCTTTTTGCTAATTCAAAACCAAATCTGATTACCCTTTCAGATCCGCTTCGAGAAATTGGTCGTGGATCCCATGCAACTTCTCCTTCTAATCCAGGAAAGTTTTTTATTTCCATTGGTGAGTCTTTTTTACCTATTGCAGCTTGTGCTGATCTTCTAAGTAGACTATGGTACAGGCCTTCAGTATTCTCTCTAATTAGAACTAGATCTACCAGTTTAGGATTCCAAATGTCATTAAACTGTCCATGTACTTTATGTCTAATTCCTTTATACAACTTTACGGGTCTAATGTTAGCATACAAATCTAAGCCAGATCGAAGTCCCAATATGCATTGCCCTCCAGCATTATCTCCGTTGGGTAACTTTGCATTAGGCCAGCCAATTGCGCCAAGTAGTATTGCATCAGATTGGTCTCTACAAAATTCGAATGATCCTTTTGGCCACTCTTCACCGGTATCTAGATAATATTCTCCACCACATGGAATTTGGGTAATGTCGAAAGATAAAGGGCTAAATTTATGAAATATATCTAATACTTTCATTGATTCTAACATCACTTCCTTTCCTGTACCATCACCGGGTAGAACTGTGACCCTGTACGTGCTCATGGCCTCTGCAATTCCTTTTCATTCATCAATCTTGAGATTGATTATTTAAAAAAAAATAAGGGGATGATTCATAGACGGTCACATGTCTGAGTGAAATATGGTCAGACCCCCCGAAGACAAGAAAGAGAAGACAAAAATAGATGTTAATAGCCTTCCTGAGTCTTTAGTTCTTTTATGGGACACAATGCTTAGACATGATCCTCATTGGGATTTAGCTAAATGGCTGGACAAGATTGCAATTCAAGAGCTAGAAATGGTAGAATTACATTTTGGAAGAGAGCGATTGAGGCTTGAGCAGAGATTACACAGAATTGAAAATCTTGTTAAGAGTTTGAAGAAGAAACGGCAGGCAGTGGGAAAAAATACAGTTTTGGATCCTTACCAAAAAAATCTATTTGATATTTACAGTAATAAAAACAAAAATAATGAGGAAGAAAGTAGTTCTAGTTTTGAAGAATCTGTAGCTGTGGTAGATTTGGGATCACTGACTTCAGATGATGACCCGTTGTTATCAATTGTTTCTGAGCACATTAGGGTGTTAATAGAAGAAGCAGACTATGTTGATTCATCAATACATTTCGAGGAGTTGAAGGATTCCTTGAAGCCTTTGGGGATTAGAACTGATGAAGTAGATGAAGCTCTATCATGGCTGTTGCAAAATAACGTTATTATAGAACTAGAACAAGACGTTTTCGGACTTAATAAATAGTAAATTTGTGTATAAAAAAAAATACCAATGCTTCAAACATCATGAGTTAATCCGATCATTATGGCAAGCGAAACCTCAGGATGGTATGCAAGACTCGATCATGAGTGTCCTGACAGGGAAATTCAAATTCATGAATGGTTAGAAGCTTGGATGAAATCAACAAAGTTGAGGCAGCCTATTGCTGCTGCATTGCCCAAAAAATGGCCTACTCTGCCGGCTGGACTTCTTTCTGACCCGGGAGCAGTATTAGATCATCTTCTAGCTAGACTTGAGGCTGAGAGTGATGGTCGTTCTCCTAGGGGAGTCTATGCAACTCCTGCAAGGTTTGTTGATGCTGTATTAAATGATGAATTTAGGAACGGAAGAAAGCAAAAAAAGGAGCCTTTAGCTACTCTATCATTAGCAGCACTTCCACCTAGTTTTCGAGCAATTGCGAAACAAGTAAATGAAAATATCGAGGGCGAGGATACAAGTCCTTCAGATGGTAATTTTCGTCTAGACTCAATAACTAAGTCGGGAATTCCAATTCCATTTGCTGACCCAGCGTGTGGAGCCGGTCTATTTGTCGATAGAATAATTAGAATACACAGTGAAAGAATATCGGGTGAAAAATCAAATATAAAAAAACAAGATACAATCAAGTTACTGGAAGGTATGCAACTTCTGGATGTTTCAGAATTAGCAATCATGGCAGCAAGAAAAAGGGTTTTAATTGTACTTGGTAGGTTAGGATTAGTTGATTTACACGGACAAGGAAATGAAGAATCCATTGGATATAGCGAAGCTGAAATGATAATTGAGACTAATATCAGAATAGGGGATCCTCTTAGAGAAGAATGGCCATGGATTGAGAAGCCAGCATTGATAGTCAGCAGACCGCCATGGTTGAGAATTAAAGATAGGTTTAGAGGGCATCCAAATGGAAGTCAATTACGAAAAGAACTATCCAAAGAGTTGAGAGAAGTTAAGGATTTGAATGGTAAAAAAAGATTTTCTGCAATCATGGGGAATGTCAATTTATATCGACTATACATTGAAAGATCATTACAAATCACGAAAAAGGGTGGAAGAATTCGTATCATAGCTCCAGAATCTGTTCTAAGAGAAAAGAGTAGTTCTCCACTTAGGAAGTTATTAGTTTTGGAGCATGAATGGGATAGTGTATGGTCTTTTCCAGAAGATAACAGAGTTTTCGTTGGTGGAACTAGTGGTGTAGCTGTTTTAGGAGTTACATCTGGTGGTAAAACTCAGGTTCTAACAAGTTTCGGGCCATTGAAAGCTAAGGATTTGTCAGTTAATAGGGGTTTAGAAAAGAATGCACCATTTTTAGAATTAGAAAGAGGTCCATGGTCAATCTGGACAGATACCACATGGGCAGTACCAAAAATGCCTAGAAATTCTTTAGAAAGAGATAGGACATTACAGGCTATTAATAAATTAGCTGATAAACCTAGACTAACAGAGCAAGGTACATGGCTAAATCCAAGTGGAAAGACAATTAAAGTTAGGGTTGGAGAAGGTGATCAGAATTCTTGGTCCGAATATATTGTTGATTGGGATGAAGAAAATAGTACTGGTTTTCCATTTGTCAGAGGGGCCCACATCGAAAAAGAAGGGAATATAATCGAATTGAAGCATCCTGCATTCGATAACGATTCTATCAGTGATGAAAGATTAGCGAATTCACTTTGGATAGGCCCAAATAAGATGAGTAAGGATATCAGAATTGCATGTCACGCTCAAATCAATCCTAGTATGGATAGAAGATTATATTGGACTGTAATTCCATCTGGTTGTGTTCTTGGAAATTCAGTAAGTTATCTGGATTTTCCGACTCAGGTTTTGGAATCGTTAAGTGAAAAGTTTGGTTCTACTGAAGATGCACTTAATGCAATAGTCAATCAATTAAACTCTGAAGAAATAGATTTGTGGGCTAAAGCATGGGCAGCAAATAATAATGTTAACAATTATGAGATTGAAACTTTACCCTTCCCACCTCTAAATGAAATCGCGACTTTATCTGTTTTGGGAAATGATAAGCGACTGTAATTTAGTTTTGACTGAAAAATTTTCCATTTTCCGGAAATATTGTTCATATAAACAAATGAATTAATACTAATCACATCATGGGAATAATTATAATTCCACGGAATGTATTGAAATAGAGGTGTAATCAATGGGAATTAATCCAAAAATAGGAATTACAGGCCTACCTAGATCAGGTAAATCTATTGTTTTACAGAAAGTCATTGATATGATAATGGAAAGTGGTGGATTGAAGTCTAGCAGAATGCGAGGGCCTAACGCTCCAGCAAATATCATTGGAGGAATGCGAACAGAAATTATTATTGAAAATGGAGAAAGAATGGGTTTCGCCTGTGTTAATATCCTAACGGGAGAGAAAGGAGTAATGGCTCATAGAGAAATTGATTCTAGAAATAGGATATTGGGTTTCGGTATTGATCCTTCAGAGATTGAAAGAGTAGGAGTTCCTGCTATAATGGACAGTATTGGTAACTGTGAAATCATGGTAATTGATGAAATAGGAAAATTTACAGTTGAAAGTGAAGGATTTGTAAAAGCCGTTAGAATTGCGCTACAAAATGACCCGCCGTGTCTATTAACATTGCATAAGAAAAGTAGACATCCATTACTTCAAGATATTAGAAGGCGTGATGATGCAAGAATTTTGGAAGTTACTCCAGTAAACAGAGCATTACTTCCATATAAGATACATAAATTAATACAAAATATTGAGTAAAGTAATGGTTAAGTTGATTGGTTATATGTCTACCATGGTGCTGTGAATACAGCGGCTATTCAGATTCAGAGAATTTTGATTGTTGGATTTTTAGTGTTGATATTCATTTTTTCTATAGGAATTTTGGAAGATAGAATAAAATTTGAAATCTCTCTAGAATATAATGCGATAGTAAGTTGGTTAATATTTTTCATGATGATACTATATATCTCGTTAATATTGTTTTTTTGGGTGGCTGACAGAGATAGAAATAATTTCTTGTTTTTAGAAAATTGGTTTAGTAGAGAGTCCGAAGAAGAAATGCGTATTCGTCTAACTAAAGAAATGGAAGAAGCTAAGGTAGAAAATATGGGATCAGCGTGGGCTAGGATGGAAATGGAGCATTTGGAAGCGAAACATGGTGAAGAGTAGTAAGCGAAAGGTTGACTGTCAGTGGTATTCTGGGTGGAGTTGAGTGAGACAATGGGAGATGTACCGGAAAATCTCAAATATACAAATGAGCATGAATGGATTAGAATAGAAGGTGAAGAAATTATCTTCGGAATTACTGATTATGCTCAAGATGCATTAACTGAAGTTGTGTGGGTAGAATTACCCGAAGTTGGCGTTTCAGCCAATGCTATGGAGTCCATCGCAAGTGTCGAATCTGTGAAGTCTGTTAGTGAGATTTATGCTCCAATATCTGGAAAGGTCATACAAATTAATGATGAGCTTGAAGATTCGCCTGAAATGATTAACGAAGATCCTTATGGTGAAGGATGGATTTGTAGGATGAAGATTAGCGATAAAAACGAAATCGAAAAATTACTTAGTCATGTAGAATATTCTTCATTGATTGGAAGATAACATGAATGATGTTAATATTCTCCATATTTACGTTGATGGGTCCTGTCTAGATAATAAGAATGTTACAGATAAGACTAGGGCTGGCTGGGGATTTTGTGTTATTGAAGGAGATACTGGACTAGGAAGAGGGAAAGGAGAATTGATTCATGAGTCAAACGGTGAAGTGATAACAAATCGTCAAGAGTCTGATTTTATCGGAGCTGAAGTGGGGTCGAATAATACAGGAGAGTTATCAGCGATTGCTCATTCATTGAGATGGATACTCTCCAACATTGAGAAACGGGAAATAATAATTTGTTCAGATTCGACTTATGCTGGAAATATAGCGAGTGGAAAATGGAAAGCAAAGGCGAATATTCAATTGGCTAAACTAACTCAGAATTTATGGAAAGAAGTAGAATTCTCCAATAAATTATCGTGGAAACATGTAAGAGCTCACAGAGGACATAGATGGAACGAAAGAGCTGATCATTTGGCATTTAGAGCAATGAAAAAAGAAACTGTGCTTCCATTACAATTTTGGAAACCTGGAACAAGATGATATTATTCTTTTAATGGACCGATGCTAAGTAAAACGTATGATGACTGTAGTAACATCATCAATCCTACTAAAGATAAAATTAGCCCGGTTGGTTCTGGAATTTGATTTTGTAAATAGTTTCCACAGAACCAAGCTAAGAATAAAATAATTAATGCAAATAATATTTCTTTTTTAGCAGATAGTGATGGGTCAGTCCACAAATCGAGCCAAGGAATGAGTCCCTTTCTCTTGAAAGTAAGTCTATACCACCCCATATAGCATAACAATCCCCCTAAAAGGCCTAAAATTCCTAAAGTGAAGCTTTTATCGGTCCATGGTCCATCTGGGGCAATCTGAAAGAAAATTGAATTAGTTATCAAGGTTAATCCAATAAATAAATGATATCTCCATTCTGGCTCGGAGCCTTTGCTCATAGAACTCGGAAGTAGATTAAGTGCTTGAATACAACTAATTAAAGAGTGGATTTTTGTCATATAATATATGAAGCACGCGATACAGTATTCTGACATTGAAGATGCTGCATATAGATTGAAGGATGTTGTTAGACAAACTCCAGTTATAAATTCTGAAGAAATAGACAAATTGGCTGGAAGAAAGGTATTCATGAAATGTGAAAATCTACAACATATCGGAGCCTTCAAGTTTAGAGGGGCTAGTAATGCAGTGAGGTTATTGGGTGAAGAAGTTGAGTTGGGGCTTTGTACTCATAGTAGTGGTAATCATGGACAAGCTGTTGCCTTAGCTGCAAAACAAAGAGGTGTGCCAGCATTTATTATAATGCCAAATAATGCTCCTAAGATTAAAATTAATGGTGTTATTGAACATGGAGCTGAAGTAATTTTTTGTGAGCCCAATCTTAAAGCTAGAATTTCAACTGCTAATTCTATTTTAGAAAAAACTGGAGCATATTTTATTCATCCATTTGATAATCGTGATGTTATTGCAGGTCAAGGTACAGCTGCTAGGGAATTAATTATTGAATGTGGAAAATTGGATTCGGTACTGTCTCCTATCGGCGGGGGTGGTTTGATGTCTGGAACTTCAATAGCAACAAGAAAAATGCTGCCAAAAGCACGAATATTTGGAGCTGAGCCTACAGGAGCAGATGATGCTGCAAGATCCTTGTCAGCTAGAAAATTTATTCCTCAGGAAAATCCATAAACAATTTGTGATGGCATACTAACTAGCATGGGGGAAACTACATGGCCAATAATTAGGGATCACGTTGAGAGAATTTTTACAGTTGAAGATCGGGATGTAGAAAGAGCAATGACTCTAATTTACGAAGGATTTGATATGATTGTAGAGCCCAGCGGCGCAATTTCTCTTGCAGCAGTTTTGAGTGACGAATTTAGAAAATTAGAGAATATTAATTCAGTTGGAATAATTCTTTGTGGCGGGAATGTGGATGAAGGAAATTTACCATTTGAATTGCATTAATATATTCTTTACATTATAAAAAATAATATAACTAACTATTATTCGACTATCATGGCACTATTGTTTAAAAGAATAAAATCAACTGGCGGAGAAGTATTATTGGGGATTACTGCATTAATTACTGTTGTTTATTGCATTAATTTCATGTATTTTGGAAATTGTTGGGCCATTAATGGTACGGATTGTACTGTTTTGATTCCAAATGGTGTATCTGATGTAACAAATGTTGGATTTGGGCAAGGTGGGCCAGAGCAGTCATTTAATGGAATTTTGATGTTTGGAATTTTTATCTCAACAATGATAATTCTCAATGAAGGTGCTAAAGGGATGTGGAAAATTATGATTCCTGTTCTAATTGGCTTAGCTACCTCAGCAATAGTCATTAATGTATTTTGGAATGATGCGAGTGACTCGAGTACAGTTCCTAGAATTATTTCTCCTATTATCACAATCCTGTACGGATTAGCTTATTGGCAATTTATGGGTGAAGATGAAGTAAATAGCGGAATTGAAGATTTTAAAATGGGAATTGGAGTTAAGGATCCGATAGCTCTGGGTGGATTAAGTATCGTAATATTAACTGGATTCTTTTATGTTTTCAGGCAATTAGTAACTCCGGAAACAGTCATTGATTCGATTAATCCTGGAGATGCAGCTTTGGGACTATTAGCCCCATCAAAGGTTACTGTTGCATTTACTGGAGCTTTACTACTTCCTTACGTACTATGGGCACTTTTAGTTTTCACACAAGGCGCTAGAGGTATGTGGGCAGTGGCTCATCCAGCTCTTTTTGCATTCTTAACTGTGACAATAGCAAACTACTTTGGATTTGTGTACGGTCCACTTAGAGATTTTACAGAATCAAATCAGATGGATGCAATTTCTGGTCCTGCTACAATGATGATTTTCTTACTTGTTTACATCAAACTTAGAGATGAGGGTATTGAAGATGGAATGACTTTTGGTGGCAAGCCAATGGATGCAAATGGATTTAATACATTCTTCGTAATGGTATCGATTGCGATTGCAGCTTCTTTCCTAGCTGTTCAGCTACTCGGTCTTACAATTTAATTGGAGCACGAGCCGGGATTTGCACCCGGGTCCATGGATCTGCAGTCCATTGCATAGCTACTCTGCCACTCGTGCAGGATTGTTGCGACTGGTAACTGTCTCTTGAAGGCTCTCTGTGTCGGCATACATTCTTGACTAGAGTTCGTCTCAGAGACGTATGCCTGACGTCAGCTCTAGATTTGATGGACTCGGGGTTGGATTTGCTCCATATCTACAACCACCGGGTCCAGATGTTGTAAGGCTCACAGTTGGAGAGCCTGGTTTCGAAACACCAAGAGAAATAATTGATGAAGCCATTAGGGGATTAGAAAATGGTGATACAAAGTATACTCGAGGCGCGGGATCAATTGAGCTTTGTAAGGCGGTCTCAGAATACTTAGGATTTCATCACTCTATAGAATTAGACTATGAAAATATTATTGTCACTCCAGGAGCTAAGCAGGCTCTTCTTTATTCATTTATGATTACCACAATGCCCGGTGATGAAGCGATACTATTATCGCCTTCATGGGCATCTTATGAGCCCATGCTTGAATTTATTGGGTCTGTACCAGTAAATGTTCCAGTAAGAAGAGATAATTTCCATCCTGATATGCAAGCTATCAGGAAAGCCATTACTGATAAAACTAGAATGATATTAATTAATTCTCCTTGTAATCCTACCGGAGCAGTATTTACTCCTGAGGAAATTCAAGAAATAGTTGACATAGCCAATGAACATGATCTATGGATTGTATCGGATGAAATTTATTCTAGAATGATTTGGGTTGATTGGCCGCATGTTTCTCCATACAATTTGCCTGGTGGAGAGGAAAGAACGATTATTGTTAATGGGTGGTCTAAATCTTGGGCCATGACAGGAATGCGACTAGGGTTCATGGCTGGGCCTGAAAATGCAATTAATGCAGCTAAAAAGTGTCAAGCAAATTCTGCCTCGCATGTCCCAACATATATTATGAATGCCGCCAAAACTGCATTAGGATGCGATGATGCTGTAAACTCATTTAATAATGAATACAAAAAAAGAAGGGAATTGATGATTGATGGGTTATCTGAAATCCCGGAATTAAGAATTCCTGAGCCAGAAGGAGCTTTCTATGTTTTTGTAGATGTTACTAAAACGGGAATGAGTGATATTGAATTTGCAGATGGAGCCTTGAAAGCTGGGGTACAATTGATTCCAGCATCATTAATTTCCGGTGGAGAAGGTTTTGTTAGAATCTCATATGCAGCATCAGAAGATAATATAATTGAAGGAATTGCAAGATTGAAAAAGTGGTTACTTTAGGGATGATTTGAATAATATCTATGTATCCAGTAAGGATATGAGCAATTCACAGGCCTTGGGTTCACATATCTTGATGGATTTTCGCAATTATAATCCATCTATTGCGAATGATGGTATTAGAGTGTTGGAGATTATGAAGGCCGCTGTTAAAAAATCAGGTGTTAGAGAAGTTCATTCGCATATTGAAGAATTTGATGGAATATTAAGTCCGGTCGGTTTTGCTTCGGTAGTACTAATTGATGAGAGCCACATTACCGCTCATTGTTATTCTGAAAGAGAAATCTTAGCGATTGATGTTTTCACATGTGGACCAAATGAACCAGATAAAATAGCAAATGAGATTCATAAATCTCTGAAATCGATATGTCCAAAAATACGATTGACGAGTATGAAGAAGATTGAAAGATTTGTATTGGGTGATTAGGTGAATTTGAAAGAATTTATTTTGGAAAACTACAAACACTTCAACGCTGGTGAGCTATCTCGTTGTTCAGAATCATTAAATGAATTTTTGAATAAAGGTGGAAGGTTAATGATAACTCTAGGTGGTGCTATGTCAACAGCGGAAATAGGAAAATGCCTAGCACCTTCGATAAAATCTCAAAAGGTGCATGCTATATGTTGTACAGGAGCGAATTTAGAGGAAGAATTATTCAGTCTTATCGGTAGAACTAGTTTTAAGAAAATTGACAATTGGAGAGAATTAAGGGCAGAAGATGATTATGATTTAAAACTTAAAGGGATGAACAGAATTACTGATGTGGCAATCCCTGAAGAATTAATAAAAATATTGGAAGAGCCTCTTCTGAGTCTATGGGAAGAAGCTGAAGCTGTAGGAGATAGAAGGTTTCCTCATGAATTTATTTATGACTTGATTTTACATGGAGAATTAGAATTTGATATTGATCCGAATACCTCTTGGTTGATGGCTGCTGCAGATGCAAATCTACCAATATTTACTCCTGGATGGGAAGACTCAACGCTGGGCAATTTATTGGCGGCTAGAGTATTGGATTGTACTTTGAAAGGGCCTGAAATTATAAAAAGTGGACTTAATGCTATGCAGGCATTAGCTGATTGGTATAGAGAAGATGTTTCACCTACTGGAATATTACAAGTTGGTGGGGGAATTGCCGGAGATTTTGCGATTTCAGTGGTGCCTATGCTTAGACAGGATGCGGGAATAAAAGTCAATTTGTGGTCATGGTATGCGCAGATTAGTGAGTCCAGACCCTCATTTGGTGGATATTCAGGGGCTCCGCCGAATGAAAAAATAAGTTGGGATAAATTAGATATCGATAGTCCTAGGTTTGTGATTGAGTCAGATGCTACAATTGTCCTACCTCTTATTTTATGTTCACTAGAATAGATTAGTAGTAAAATTATTACAATTTTCAGAAATTCGAATTAATTGGTTATATTTTGATGTCCTGTCACTTCTGGCTGG
>DAJW01000090.1 GCA_002496485.1 Euryarchaeota archaeon UBA36 | reverse complement strand
AAAATAGGATCATAACCAAAACCATTTTTTCCAGATGCGCTACTAGAAATTTTTCCTTTCCAAACTCCAATTGATTTGAGAATCTGATTTCCAAAGTCTATTATTGCAACTGCCCTATATTCAGCTCTTCTATCTTCTACTCCTTCCAACATTCTTAGTATTCCTTCAATTCCAATTTCTTTTTCTACTTCAGAGGATCTAGCGCCGGGGAAACCGTCAAGTGAATTAATAAAGATTCCAGAATCCTCAACCAGTATTGGATGATAAGATAGATTAGAGTTTTTTAGCATACGCTTTGCTTGGCTAATTTTGGATATGGCTACCTGCTCAATTCCGAGAGATTTTGGTTCAATAAAGTTCGGTGGATTACCTGAAATAAGTAATTGTTGGATTTTGTATCCAGAAGGTTCCAAAATCGATTTTGCTTCATTAATCTTATTTTGATTACTGGTTGCAAAAAAAATGGATAGTTCTTTCTTATCCATGATAACGAACCCTACTTTTTATTTCTTTGAATCTACTAATAACATTATTAGCATTTTTTGAGCTAGGGACATCATCATTCGAAATATACCCACGTATAATTTCTTCCATCGGATTTTCAATATTTGCATGACTTGCAGTCAAGCATTCACTTAAAACCTGTAAATCTAGGCCCAAATGCTCTACTTCTGGAGAGATTTTAGAAAGTCCAAAATCAATCATGAATAGCTTTTCTTTAGGGGAAATTAGAATATTATGAGTAGTTAAATCGCCGTGAGAAATATCACATAAGTGTAGCTTTCTAACCAGTTTTCCGATTTTTTCTAGAATTAATTTCGGAGATTGTAAAGTATTCAATTTTTCATATAATGGAGTTGCTAAAATTTTTGACATTATAATTTGTGAATTATTTGTATTTAGATAGTAAATTGAAGGGCATGGAAATGATTCTTTTCGTAATCTGTAGAGAATGCGGGCTTCCGCTGAAATACGTTTTTTAGTTAATTTGAGATCTAGTTCAGGATATCGATATCCTCGCTTTCTTCTTACTTTAGAAATGGCTGATTTACCAAACCATTTTCCTTCAGAAACAGTTGCTTCGGCCCCTTCATGAATAATTTTTTCTTGGGCCCAAATGGGAATTTCCGTATCGGACATGACACTCCGATGCTAGATGACTTGAAAGCGGTTGCACTAGACGATATGATATAATGACCATCGAGATGCCATCTGCACCTCTGCCGAAAAGAAATCTTGGTAATATGATTTTTTCTGAGGAAGAAGTCGAGATAGAGGCTATAAGACTACAAAATGTGATAAAGCAACCTATGAGATGGGATATAGAGACATGTAAAGTTATAGCTCCATTAACTTTAGAGATTAATAGATTAAAGAAAGAAAAAGATGTTTTCTTGATTGCTCATTCATATCAAACTCCAGATATTATTTACGGAGTTGCTGATTCAGTTGCTGATAGCTATGCTCTATCTAAAGAAGCAAGAGATGCTCCGCAACAGACTATTCTTTTTTCTAGTGTTAGGTTTATGGCTGAAACCGCAAAAATAGTAAGTCCGCACAAGACTATAATTCATCCATCTCCAGATGCAGGTTGTTCCTTAAGTGAAAGTATATCTGCTGAAGATGTAAAGGCATTAAAGGAGAGATATCCGGATGTTCCAGTAGTATGTTACATTAATACTAGTGCTTCTGTAAAAGCAGAATGTGATGTTTGTGTTACAAGTAGTAACTATCTTAAAATCTGTGAGAGGTTGCCTGGGGATAAACTGATTTTTGTTCCTGATAAATTTATGGGAGCGCATCTTCAAAATGAGCTATCAGGAAAAAAAGAAGTGATAGTTTTCGATGGAGAATGTGAGGTACATGCCTATTTTACAGGTGAAAAGATTAGAAAATGGAAAAGAGAAATGCATTCGCAGGGCATGAATCTAATGGTTTTAAGTCATCCAGAGTGTGACTCAGAAGTTTTGGAAGAGAGCGATATAATCGGCAGTAGTGAGATCCTTAAGGATGAAGCATTGAGATTATCAAGTGAAGGAGAAAGTAATATTATGTTAATCACAGAATGTGGGACGGCAGATAGAGTAATTGCTGAGTCAGACAATGATTTGAATCTGGTAGGTGCTTGTATAATGTGCCCTCACATGAAGAAAACTCATCTTGAAGATATCTTACAAGCACTTAGGAATCCTGATCCCAGACAAATTATTGAGATAGATCAGAATACAATCCTCAGGGCGAATAAAAGTCTAGATGAGATGTTTAGGTTGGCAGAATAATTCTGATTGATTAGTAGTCTATTTTGAGGAAAGTTTGCTGTACGTAAATCTCCAAAATGCTTCATTAGTTTTGTTGGAAATCATTACAGCCAACATAGCGATGATAAAACCTGCAATAATATCTAAAATCCAGTGTATCCCTAGATATAAAATTGAGAATATTGTTAAGCTAATCATTACTAATAAAAAATTTTGAAATTTATTCCATTCTTTCTTATTCCAATTTCTTAGGGTCAAATATGCCGATAATGGCAAAGCAACGTGCAGACTGGGCATCCCATTGGAAAAAGTATCAATTGTTCTAAACCAACTATTAATTTCTGGACTGAGGTTATATGCAATTGATTCCATCTCTGTGATATAATCACCTGTTACTCTTACATTGAAAAATAAGAAGAATGGGACAGCTAAAAAGTATGACCACAGTATAGATGTAGAGACTCTATTGGCCATTTTCCTATCGTCGAAATAGAGTGGGAAGATAAAGGTACAGAACGTTGTGGTCATTAAGCCGATGATATAAAAATGAGTCAGTAGAAAGTCTAAGATATTGTGCCTGAGTGTTTCTTGAAAAAATAGAACTGATTTCCCTTCAATTAAAAAAATTAATTCCGTCATATCTAATTGCTCTTTGACCATTAATGAACGGTCAATATTATCAACAATAAACTTAGATAAAATTGCTAAAATTCCTACAAATATATGAATCCAGTAATTTTTGAACATTTTTTGCACTTGTTCTAGATTCAATTGGACTTCTGAGGGTTTGCAAATTATAAGAACTGAAATACTGATGATTGCTGTAGTAACAAACCATGAAAATAGAAGTAAAAAGTCTAGCTCCATTGAACTTGCGAAGGTGAACTACTCCATCAATTCGACCCAAAAATAGATATTATCTAATTGAAATAGTTGAGTCCTGGCTATTAGCAAGCTCTTCATTAATCCTTTCAATTATTTTATTGAAGGCTTTGGCTGTTTCACCGTCAGGAACTGAAATGATTCTGTGAACTCCATCATCTCCACCTCTAACTATTCCGGGATCAAATGGTAATGATCCCAAATATGGAACTGATAATTCTTTTGAAGCCTCTTCTCCACCTCCTGATTTGAATATGTCCAGAGTTACCGACCAAAAGCCATCAGCGTTTACTTCACAGTCTATTGGAATGCCCGTTGGTCCTTGAATTGAGATTGTCGAATTGGGCTCTCCATTTCCAGATATGTTGAAACCACTCATATTTTCTAGAACCCCTAGAACAGGAACTGATATTGTTTTTGCGAAATTTATTGATTTACGACTATCCAATAACGCTACTTCTTGAGGTGTCGTTACTATAACAACGCCGTCTATTCCGGGTAAATGTTGACTTACTGTCAAGGGTTCATCACTTGTTCCTGGTGGAAAATCGATTATCAGTGAGTCCAGTTCTCCCCATGAAACATCTCCTATGAATTGCTGAATAGCCCCAAGTTTGATTGGCCCCCTCCAAATAACTGGTTTATCGGGATCTTCGAGTAGAAATCCCATCGAGATTACCTTCAGTCCGTATGGACCTATAGCCGGAAAAATCTGTCCATTTTCTACATTTAGTTCAACTTCATCTAATCCTAACATTTTAGGGACATTGGGGCCAGTAATATCAATATCCATTATCCCTACTTTCTGTCCTTGTTTTGCCAACGAGAGTGCTAGACCAGTGGCCACAGTTGATTTTCCAACGCCTCCTTTACCCGATAGAACCATGATTTTATTTTTTATTTGCTCATCCATCTTAGTCATTCGCATTTTTCTCTGCATTTGCTGATATGCTTGTTCCATCTGGGCTCTTTGCTCATGGGTAGCATCTTCTTTATTGATATCCGCGGCATTATGATGCGAAACAGGAGAATCCGCCATGATAATTGGAAATGTAATAACTACTTGAATGCTAGTCTAATTTTTTTGATATTAAATATATATTTTATACACGAAAAGTAATTAAATTTAGAATCTTAGTCATAATTATGAAATTGCTCTTTGTTTGTGTGGGCAATTCATGTCGAAGTCAGATGGCTGAGGCGATTGCTAATGAATCGGGATATTACGCCGAATCGGCCGGAACTAGACCTAATAATATGGTTTCAAATAATGCAAGGCTAGCACTAGATGAATTAGGAATTAATACTTCGAATCTTTATCCAAAAAGTGTGGATCAAATTGATTCTGATGGTTTCGATATGATAATCAGTATGGGTTGTGGAGTTGAATGTCCAGCCCTTCCAATTGATTTAGATTGGGGGTTAGATGATCCTGAAGGAAAGGATATGAATTTCTTTAGAGAAACCAGGGATAAGATTGTAAATTTGATATCAGAGTTGTCGAAACAAACCGACGCTTAGAAAAGTCGTTCACTCTTCCGACAGCCTAGCGAGTGTAGTGTAGTGGTTATCACCCCACGTTGCCAACGTGGGAACCCGGGTTCAAATCCCGGCACTCGCACCAATCTAACTATAATTCAGATTTTCTATAAATATTTACAAACAGTCCTATACAAAAAATCATTACAATGGTGATTGATAAAATGATTATAATTACTGAGTTATCGGAGAACCAAGAAGAATCTAAGCTAGAAGAATCTTCTTTTGAAATAGTAATAACGTGTGATTGCATTTCTGCGGGAGTAGTCGATTGAAAATTATCCGTAGCCCTGATGTTGATTGTAATTTCTCCTTCCGATAGAGTACTCCTTGAAGAAAACTGAATAGAATAAATTCCATCATTGGAAATGGAATCTGGCCCCAATCCATCATCTTTCATTAGTAACCAATTTTCTGACTGACCTATTGGAGATAGGCGCCCCAGCCTTATTTGTACAGATGAAACACTATCAAAATCTGTAATCTCTACTTCTAAAGTATGTTCAATTGGCTCTCCTGAAGATGAGAAAATTATACTATCAACTTCATTTTGATTTCGCTTAATTGTGATATTTGAAATGGTGGGTGGCTCATTTACTATCTCTACTCTTTCTGTATATGATTGTCCTATATTTGCAATAATTTTTCCAGTCCTAAGCGTAGATATTGAAGCATTTTCAACGTCCGAAATTAAGATTGGAATTTGTTGTTTTCCTGGTTGAATATTTTGAGGAATGAGAAATTCACCCTTCCATGTCTCTGAAATGAAGGTGTAATCAATACCCCTATAATTCCATAGTTTTTCTTCACTAGATGATTTTTCTAGATCAATTAATTGTCCATTTATTGACATTAAATCTACTTTGACCGATTGAATACCATGTCCATCATATGCTTCTACATCTATCTCAATTTTGTCACCTCTGGATACCTCAGTTGGATTAAATGCAAGGGAAAGTATTCTGGGTGGTGCATTGGTTATCATTATGCTTGATTCAACTGAAACTGATTCCCAATAGTCAATTAGTGTAATATTGATTGATATATTTCCATGCTGAAGACCTGAGTGGGTGATTTTTTTTGTCCAAATTCCATCATGAATTTTCAGGTCACCTTCGGTTCCCAAATCTGACAATTCTACAATTCCCAGATTAAGTTCTGATAAATCGACGAATACTGAAATCATGTCAGTATCATAATCAAATACTGCAATTTCTAGATGCCCTTCCCCACCTTCTGTAGTAAGAATTCCTTCTCTGAAACTTACAGGATGATTCCCTGAATAATCTAAACTTGGAGGGCTATTTTCCAGTGCTGTTATGACACTTGGATATAGAATTCGATCAACAATTTGGTATTCTCTTAAGATAATATCTTGTGAGTTATTCTGATCTAAATCTATAATTAATTCTCTGTTGACCTCAAACAATAATCCAGATAATTTACCTTCATTAACAATTTTTCCGTTTGCTTTACTAATGCCGTTGGCATAAGTTCCATTCCAATGCATTATTGATACGTTATGGCCATCGACTTCTGAGGAAGAAGAAAAAATTGTATTCACATATAGAATTATATTTTTGTTCCCTATTAGTGGGAATTTATCTCCGATTTCTAAATCGATGGGACAAATTCCAGTTTCTCTTGATATATGCTCAGAAAAGATGGGGTTGGCTTCTGGAGAATCGGCCTGTCTAATGATTGGTGAGTTTGGAACATATTCATCTATTACTGAACCGTTATCTTCTACAAATGTAAATCTAAAAGTTCGATTTTCCCAATCTATTTGTGGAGAGGTATACTCAAAAGTCAAATTATGTTCAGCTACTAGTTCTTCATTAAGGGGAATGAAAGGAGTTGCAGATACATTGAACCAATACTCATTTCTAATCTTGTCAGCGATGTGTAATTCTCCTGAATCATTTTTGTACGTTCCACTATCTTCTATTTTTCTAACTAATCCAAAGCTACCTTCTGCGTCTCCAGAATATGTCCCATCCATAATTAGAGTATCGAAAATAGTTTCTCCGCCTTCTGATTCTAGATGGAAATTGGGTATTGTTCCATTGAATAGTATATATGGATCCTCGTCAGAGGCTAGAAATGAGAAATCTCCACTGCCTTTGATTAATTGGTGTTGATTAATTCGTATTCCTTCGCTCCATTGTTCATCGTAGATGAAATCATCAAGATTGAATGAAAATGCTTCTGAAGCCCCAGTCAGCCGTGCAGTCGAATTTCCTACTAGTTTTGTATTTTGTAGACGTCTATATCCATCAAAATCCCATGTTTCAAATTCGAAAACATGTATATTTCCAAAAAAGCCTCCCTCACTTTCGCTATCTCCACCGTCTAAAGAAAAGTTACCATCTCCATTAAGACTAATTCTTTCGGACATCTTGCCATCAAAATAGGACCGATTAACATACGCTTCATAAATATTAGAATTTACAATAAGTCCTTCTCCATTGGGGCTATCTAGTGAAATCAAACCACTACCGGACATTTCAAAATCTTGCTTAATTAGTGTGGTTTTTTCGAAGGTCTCATTTAACCATACTTTATCCAAATTTAAATCAATTAATGTATTTTGTATATCGCTGTTGATGTTCAAAAATAATGATCCATTGCCTAATTCATTAGATTCTAGTATATCGCCAGTCCTTTTTTGCCATCCTCTTCCTTCAAATGTAATTTCTTGATTATTTAGGTTATCTGACCCTGAAAGAAACCAGTCCGTCTCTCTAGTAACTTCATGATCTTCGAGGGGTTGATTCCAAATTGTCATAGATAAGTCTCTATTACATGATGCTTCATCGCTTTCAACTGTTAATGAAATATAATCATTGAACATTGGGGTGGAATTTAAAATAATATCAATTTGACCACCTGCACTAATGATATTGTAATCATTAAGAGTGAGAATGTTGTACCCATCTCTAATTTGAATTACAGAAACGTCGACTAAGTTCGGCGATTGACCTATTTCAAATGGTGGAGTGTACTGTACTACATATCTGTGAGATATTTTTGGAGAATAGTTAAAACTTTCATCCAGCTCCCACTCTTCTTCCCAATCAACAATGATTTTACATTGTCTAGAAGTAGGCTCTGAAGCGATAGCTGAGTCGAAAGTTAAGGAAAATAATAGTAATAAAGTAACTAAAACTACTGAATCGGCTCTGTTCACAGTTGCTACTGTAACCGATTGCATTTCAACTAATGCCTGTTATGATTTAGAATTTTTAGAACAGGGGCTCTTCATAGTCATCATCTACGCCCGATCTTTCTCTCCACAAATCTGCTGGCATCCCATCATAGATTTGGGCATAGGGATCTTCTTCCAATGCTCTTCTTTTTCTCTCTGCTTCAGCTTCAGCGACTATTTTATCAGCGTTGGATTTAAATTTCCAATAATGAATTCGCCACTCCCTACCATCCCACAGTGTAGTTTCCTCTGACTCTGTAGTAAGTAAGTCATAGTCTTGCAATTGATAAAAAAGATTTCTGTCTGTTGGCTCTAATGCGTTATCAATGATTCTATTTGAAAATCCGAAAAATCCTAGAGCGTGTTCAGCTATAGATTCTGCCACAGTGGTCTCCATGTCCAAATCTACCTTGCTTTTGATGGCTTGAGTTAATTGAGCTAGCGTCAGTCCCACGTTCACACCTATCCCTTAAAGGGATGCAAATATATTTCAATTGTCTTACTAATTGTTTCAATAATACTTTCCTGAATACCCCAATTAGTTATTTCCTTATCCTCTCTGCGAAGCACATGGGAGAGGTGAAGAAGACATTCTTGGGCCTATCTGAGTCTGAATCTGGTCCTTGGGATTTTGTCATTCTTCCTGTTCCTCTAGAAATGACTACTAGCTATGGTGAGGGCACAAGAATGGGCCCAAAGGCTTGCATTGATGCAAGCTCACAAGTTGAGTTATTTGATCCAATTTTACCAAAGGACTTGCCTCATAACATAAAGATACACACTGCAAAATCATGGATTTCGGAAGCACCTACTCTGAGACGTCAATTAGATTCTATTTCTGAATATGTACGTCCTTGGATTGATGGTAGTATTTTTCCATTGATTTTAGGGGGAGAGCATGGAATCCTACTTCCAGTTATTGAAATATTAGGTGAATCAATGATTAAAGATTTGTCTAAACTAACAATAGTTCAAATTGATGCACATGCCGATTTTAGAGATACATTGAATGGAGAAAAATTCTCACATGGAACGGTAATGAGAAGAATTTTTGAACTTGGAATTGGAAAAATTATCCAAATTGGAGTCAGGGGGATAAGTAGGGAAGAAAATGAATTTATTAACTATCATGATAATATAGAAACTTGGTTTGCTAGAGATTTACTATCGCTATCTGAAAATAATATATGGCCAGATATGATTAGGGAAATTGATAATCTAGAAGGTGATATTTGGTTAACGTTCGATTGTGATGGTTTGGATGGTAAATTAGTACCAACTACTGGAACTTCCTTTCCTGGTGGAGTTGCATACTGGGGAGCAGTAGAAATAATTGAAAAATTGTTTGATTCGGGAAAAAGGAAGATTATTGGTGCAGATATCAATGAAATTGTTCCCAGTAAGGAAGGTACATTAACTGAATTTAGTGCTGCTTTGATAGCTACAAAAATCTTATCTTGCCATACAAATTATACTAATAATATTTTAAATCATAACTGAAATTACAAATTTAGAGTGGAATTGTTTGTATATTATGGCTGAATCGCAATCTTTGATGCAATAATGGAATGGACAGTTAATAATTTTAGTGAAGTAGGAAATCAATTGATTTTACCTTTTTTTGAAGGTGTTTCTAAAGTTCCAAATAATGCTTTGTCGGGACTAAATAGAACTCAGAGATCTCTGGTCAGAGAGGCTTTTTCTTCCGGTGAATTTGATGCAAAAAGTGGTAGAAAAATGGTTATTTGGACTCCAGGTTGTAGGATTTTGTTAGTTGGAATGGGTACTAAGAAAAAATTTACTCACAAGATATTTAGAAATACTGGTGCGAGAGTAATTGCATCTCTTTCCAAGAAAAGAGGAACAATGGTCAAAGTAAGATTTACCAAGGGTTGGAATCTTGAAATGATGAATAATTTTGCTGAAGGTATGATGATAAGAGACTATGAGTTTCTTGAACATCAAGACTTGGATGATGACCACATTTCAGAACAATGGAATGTAGATTTCCAAGCAAATAATAGATATCAAGATGATTTGAAGTTGAAATTGAAAATAACTAATTCGATAGTCGGTGGAGTTCATTTGGCCAGAGATTTAGGTAATGAGCCCGCTAATGTATTATATCCTATGGAATTTGCTAGGAGAATTGAAGAATGGTCATCCACTAGGAAAAATATAGAAGTTGAAGTTATTGATTGGGAAAAATTACAGCAATTAGGAATGGGTGGTCTGATTAATGTTGGAAAGGGTAGTGATAAGAAGCCGTGTATGGTATTGATTACTCTAAATCCCGATTCTGATGAGGGATTAAAGAGGCCTTGTATCGTAGGTAAGGGAATTACTTTTGATACTGGAGGTATATCGATAAAGCCTACCAATAAAATGTGGGATATGAAGTACGATATGTGTGGAGCTGCTACAGTTTTTGGTTTGATGGAAGCTTTGCAATCTACTGGATATAAAAGACGTGTAAATGGCATATTATGCTTGGCAGAAAATATGCCAGGTTCAGGTTCATATAGACCAGGAGATGTATTCAAGACATATTCAGGAAAGACAGTTGAAGTTTTTAGCACGGATGCTGAAGGGAGGAATGTCTTAGCTGATGGGTTGTGGAAAGCTGGTGAATTCAATCCTGACTATATAATTGATTTAGCCACCCTAACTGGAGCTATTGTAGTAGCCCTAGGAAATCAAATTTCTGGAATGTGGTCAAATAATGATAAGTTAGCGAATAGACTTAAATCTGCGGCTGAGAAATGTGGTGAGCCCATTTGGAGAATGCCATTAAATTCTCAGTTTCGTAAATATATGACTGATTCAGCCTTTGCAGATATCAGAAACGGTTCAATCGGTGGACGTGCGGGTTCTTCAAACAGTGCTGCATCATTTCTAGAATTTTTTGTACCAAATAGAAATTTTGATGAAGATGGAGATAAAATCCCGTGGGCTCATTTAGATATTGCTGGTACTGCATGGGGGCCAGGATCAAAAGCTAGATCCGAAGCAATAAATCCTCTTTTCCAGTATGGAGTATCTGGAGTTCATGTTAGGACGCTTTTTGAGCTAATCAGTAACGAATAAACTAATCTTCATCCTCAGAATCTACTACTTCGAAGTCAGCTTCTACGACATCATCAGTTTCATTATTTTCATTGGAACTTTCATCCGAAACTTCAGCTGCTGCAGCTTCATATAATTTTGTAGATATGCTATGCATTGATTGTTCTAATTCACTCATCTTTGCTTGAATTGAGGCCTCATCTATTTCTTCTAAATCGATTAATTTATCATCCTTGATAATTAACGATTCTAGCTCGTCTAGTTTAGCTGTCACCGGCTCCTTGTCTTCTTCAGTGAGTTTTTCACCGGCATCATCTAACATCTTTTTTGTCTGATAGACAACACTATCTGCTGCATTTCTTAACTCTACTTTCGATTTTTTCTTCTTATCTTCATCAGCAAATTTTTCTGCTTCAGAAATTTTCTGTTGAATTTCATCTTCTGAAAGTGATGTCTGACTTTCAATTTTTATCGATTGTTCGGCTCCGGTCCCTAAATCCTTAGCAGAAACATTGACGATTCCGTTTGCGTCGATATCGAAAGTAACCTCTATTTGAGGAATACCCCTTGGTGCGGCGGGAATTCCAGTAAGATGAAATCGACCCAGTGTGATGTTATCTTTTGCAAATTCTCTTTCTCCCTGTAATACATGTACTTCAACTGCTGGTTGATTGTCGGCTGCTGTGGAGAAAGTCTCTGATTTCCTAGATGGAATAGTTGTATTTCTTTCTATCATTGTAGTAGTGACTCCGCCTAGGGTTTCTATTCCCAGTGTGAGGGGGGTGACATCGAGTAGTAGGACGTCCGTAACGCCTTCGTCACCTACAATAATTCCAGCTTGAAGTGCAGCACCCATAGCTACAGCTTCATCAGGATTAATGCCTTTGAATGGAGCTTTTCCCACTTCCTTTTCAATGGCTGACTGCACTGCTGGAACTCTCGTTGATCCGCCCACTAACAAAACCTTGTCTACACTACCTTTCTTAACTCCAGAATCTTTCATTGCCTGTCTCGTCGGAGCCATGGTCTTTTCAATAAGGTTTGAAATTAGTTTTTCAAATTTTGAACGCGATAATGACATATCCAAGTGTTCTGGCTGGCCATCGTTCATTGTGATAAATGGGAGATTTATTTGAGTGGTTGGTGTTCCTGAAAGTTCTATCTTAGCCTTTTCGGACGCCTCTCTAATTCTGCTAACTGCCTGTAAATCCTTTGATAGATCAATTCCAGTTGACTTCTTAAATTCAGAAATAACCCATTTAATTATAACATCATCAAAATCATCTCCTCCAAGTCTATTATCACCACTAGTAGCTTTTACCTCAATCTGAGGTTGTCCATCGACTTGATATATCTCAAGAATTGAAACATCAAATGTCCCTCCTCCTAAATCGTACACTAGAATAGTTTGATCATCGTCCTTATCTACGCCATAAGCCAAAGCTGCCGCAGTAGGTTCATTGATAATTCGTAGAACTTCCAATCCAGCAATACGTCCAGCATCTTTTGTAGCTTTTCTTTGGGCATCGGAGAAGTAAGCAGGGCAAGTAATTACAGCTTGATTAACTTCTTTTCCAAGGTATTCTTCTGCATCTGACTTTAATTTTTGCAACACAAAGGCTGAAATCTCTTGAGGTGAGTATTTTTCTCCATCAATTTCTTTTGTCCATTCAGTTCCCATTTCTCTCTTAACAGAAATTACTGTCCTCTCGGAGTTCGTTACTGCTTGTCTCTTAGCAGTAACTCCGACTAATCGCTCTCCTTCTTTTGAGAAGGCGACTACGCTTGGTGTAGTCCTCGAACCTTCGGAGTTAGGGATGACAACTGCCTTCCCTCCTTCGATTGTTGCGACGCAGCTGTTTGTAGTTCCCAAGTCTATTCCAATTACAGGTGTACTCATTTTTATCAATTCCTATTTTCGCTTCTTACTATTGAAGTTCGAATGTAATGTCCAAAATTCCATTATTTAATGACCAAGATGGTTGTCCTTTTGCAATTCTGGGTAATATATACGCTTTAAATGGCCTAAGTTGGGTAGTACGAAGTAATTGAATTACTTCTCCATGACCAGTTAAGCTAATTTCAAGATTATCAGAGTTTACTTCAGTAAATTTAGAAATATCAATCATGACATTCATATTCTTTTCATAGATATAAACATCCTCATCTGGAATATATTCATCTTCCAAGTCTTGATTTTGGTCATCGATATTTACCTTTATCTCTGGTTCTGACTTTTGTACGTTGATATTGACGCCCATTTTTTTCAAAAAATCTCCAAATCCATCAGAGGAGTCAAAAGTCGATTCCATACGTTTAACAAAATCTTCGGGATTTTCATTTACTCCTACTTTTCCCATTTCGACTTTGTTTAAATCGAATCCCATATCTTCAAACTGACTTCTGACTTGTTCAAACATAGCTTTCAATATATTGATATCAACCGGCATTCCCATTTGTTCGAATACTCTAGCCATTTCCTCGAGAATTTTTTGATCTATATCATCACTATTATTATCTTCCATAATATCACTAGTCAACCGTTGGTTGTATAGTGCGAACATAAGGAGGTATTTGAATAGCACGGAAGAAATATCATGATTTTTTTGAAAATTCTATGAAGGGTTTCAAAACGTAACTTTGTTTCGGTTGGTATCGTGGTGGAATCTGAAGAGAGTCTGGCGTTAGATGATACCGAAAGATTAGTTGGTAAATCTGCCCTGATTAACAATATTAAGACTGCATCAGCATTAGCGGGAGCAGTCAGATCGACACTTGGCCCAAATGGCCTCGATAAGATGCTAGTAAGTGAGAATGGTGAGATTACTGTTACAAATGATGGAGTTACTATTCTAGATAAAGCAAAGATTGATCATCCAACAGCTAGATTATTGATTGGGGCCACATTATCTCAAGATCGAACAGTTAGAGATGGAACAACTACTACAATTTTAATAATTTCAGAGATGCTACAAAATTCATTGGATTTAGTAAAATTGGGAGTTCATCCAACTATTATTATTCGAGGATTGGAGCTCGCTCTAAATGAATGTTTAGAGCAAATAAAATTACATTCCAAGAAAGTAGATGAATCTCAAATAAATAATATAGTTAAGACAGTACTATCGGGAAAAGTTGATTCTGCATTAGGAGAAAGATTAGCTTTTCTAGCTATTGAAGCAGCAAATAATTTAGATTATTCAGAAAATTCAACCGATTCTGAGAGAATAAGAGTCAAGAGGCTTCAACTAAAGGAAGGAACTGTGACTGACACAGATTTAATTCATGGTTTAATGATAGCAAAAACTAGAGTTGATATATCCTCAAATTCAGATTCTAATAATGGCAGAGTTGTGATTATTGACGGTGGACTGGAAAATGAAAAATTGGATATTGATGCAGAAATTGAAATTAATTCTCTTGGAGTAATGGAAGATTTTCATAAGCGAAGTAGGGAGAAAATAGCGATTCAAGTTAGAAAATTAGTTGATGAAGAAGTTGATTTGTTAATTGTTAGAGACGGCATATCAGATGATGCTATTTCGCTGCTTACAAATTCCGGTATTGTAGCTTACAGGAGGTTTGAAAGAGATGATATTGAATTACTTAGTTTGGTAACTGGAGCTAAAATTATTAGAGATATCTCGAAACTTGAAAGCTCGGATATTGGAAATTATGCAAGAAGATATGAAAAAATTATTTCAGAGGTAAAATATACAACAATTTTAGGTACTAATTCTGGTGGAATGACTATTGCAATTCGAGGAACTACTCCTGAAAAACGTGAAGAGGTAGAGAGAGCATTTGATGATGCTCTTGGAGTGGCTTCGAGGCTTAATATCGAATCTGAGATTTTACCAGGCGGAGGGGCAATTCAATCTCATCTTGCTAGACATCTCAGGAATTTTGCACATACTCATTCTGGTAGAGAGCAATTGGCAATTGATGCATTTGCGGCATCACTAGAAATTATACCTAGAGTTTTGGCAGAAAATTCTGGATTTGATCCAGTAAATTCAATACTTTCCCTTTCTGCTGAACAAACAAATAGTGGCTCTTGGATTGGATTAAATATTCATGATGGTAGTAATGTAGATATGGAAAAAAGTGGAGTTCTTGAACCATCATTTGTATTCAGGCAATCAATTATTGAGGCGACTGAGGCTGTAATTGGTATTCTTAGAATTGATGATATTCTCTGGGCGAAAACCGAAATTGTTACTCCCGATTGGGAAACTGACGAAGATTAAGCCCCTACAATTCCTTCAAACATTGCATCAATCATGGAATCTAAGTCGAATTTTGGATGCCAATTCCATTCCTCTCTAGAGACTGAGTCATCTATGGAATCAGGCCATGAATCGGCTATTTTTTGTCTATTATCTGGTACAAAACTGTAAGTGAAACCTTCAATTCTTTCCGCTATTTTTACTGCTAATTCTTGAGCTGTAAATGAAAATCCTGAAATGTTAAATCCTGACCTATATTTTCCTAATAATTTAGACGGACTATCCATTAATGATAATGTAGCATTTATTGCATCATCCATGTATAGCATGGGGAGTCTAGTATCTGGTTTAACAAAGAATTCATAATGGCCATGATTAATTGCAGAATGGAATATTTCTACAGCATAATCGGTAGTACCGCCTCCTGGTGGAGACTTGTAAGAAATCAGGCCAGGATATCTTATTCCTCTTGTATCTACGTTATGATTTTCCCAATATTCTTTAGCTAATTTTTCCCCTATAACTTTGGTTTGACCATATACTGTTGTCGGATTTAGTGGGGATGATTGGAGTGCATGACTAGGACAATCTGGACCAAAAACGGCTATAGATGAAGGTACGAAAACGCGAAGAGAGCATAATCTGGCTGCTTCAAGTATTGAAATAGTTCCGTCGATATTTACTTTCCTACACTTCTCTGGATTTTGCTCCCCGACTGCAGAAAGTATGGCAGCTAAATGATAAATTATTTCAATATCATTTTTCTTGCAAACCTCAACTAGATTCTGGGTGTCCAGAACATCTAAGTTCTGAAAAATTCCGTTGTTTATTGAAGGATGATTAGTGATTTTCCGTATATCGGTAGCGATTACTTGATTCGGGCCATATTTTTCTCTGAGAGCTACTGTTAGATCAGTACCTATTTGACCAAGTGCGCCCGTAACCAAAATTTTAGGTCCCTCGTACGAATTCACACATTATCCTAAATGTATAGATACTTGAAATTAAAGTATTATTGATATTAATATTCAAGCCAATATTCATATGCCTTGGGCAACTGCTAACAACCCCGTTGATAGTATGAAATATGTGGTGGTCACGGGCGGAGTTCTTTCTGGATTAGGTAAGGGAGTTACTGCCAGTAGTATTGGAGTATTGTTAAAAAGTGCCGGATTAAGAGTAACTGCGGTCAAAATTGATCCTTATTTGAACACAGATGCGGGAACAATGTCTCCTTTTGAACATGGAGAGGTTTTCGTATTAGACGATGGTGGCGAAGTGGATTTAGATTTAGGAAATTATGAAAGATTCTTAGATATTAGTTTAACAAAAGACAATAATATCACTACAGGGAAAGTGTATGATTCTGTAATCCAAAAAGAAAGACGTGGCGACTATCTTGGTAAGACTGTGCAAGTTATCCCCCATATAACGGATGAAATTCAAGATTGGATAGAAAGAGTATCTCAAATTCCTAGTGATGGTAATGGAAAAAGTCCGGATGCATGTGTGATAGAGTTAGGCGGTAC
>DAJW01000018.1 GCA_002496485.1 Euryarchaeota archaeon UBA36 | reverse complement strand
ACTTGGATTTCATTATCGAAGTGTCCGATATTACAGACTATGGCCTGATCCTTCATAAGTTCCATGTGCTCAAGAGTGATTACGTCTTTGTTTCCAGTTGCAGTCACATAGATATCTGCTGTACCTAGAGTATCCTCGATTGTATGTACGTGAAAACCTTCCATGGAAGCCTGAAGTGCGCAGATTGGGTCCACTTCAGTCACTATGACCTTAGCTCCATGAGATTTGAGTGCATGAGCGGAGCCCTTTCCAACGTCCCCGTAACCGCAGACTACCGCTGTTTTCCCAGAAATCATTACATCAGTTGCTCTCTTAATTCCATCGATTAAGGACTCCCTGCACCCATACAGGTTGTCGAACTTCGACTTGGTGACTGAATCGTTGACGTTTATTGCAGGGAATAACAGTGATCCTTCGTCAACCATCTGGAGCAGCCTATGGACTCCAGTAGTTGTTTCTTCAGACACGCCCTTACAATTTTCTACAATTGAAGTCCAGAAATTTGGAGACTCGATGTTGACCCTGACTAGTAAGTCTTTGATGCATTGTTCTTCATGGGATTCGGAATTTGACTTGACCCAGTCACTTCCGTTTTCCAATTCGTATCCTTTGTGAATTAACAACGTTGCATCTCCACCATCGTCAACAATTAGTTGTGGGCCCTTGCCTCCTTTATGGGACAATGCCAAAAGTGTACAATCCCAGTATTCTTCTAGACTCATCCCCTTCCAGGCAAAAACTGGAATGCCAGATTCAGCAATAGCGGCAGCGGCATGATCTTGGGTTGAGAAGATGTTGCAACTAGCCCATCGAACGGAAGCCCCCAGATCGACCAGTGTTTCAATGAGAACTGCAGTTTGGATGGTCATGTGTAGCGAACCGGTTATTCGAACATCTTCCAGTGGCCTCTCAGAGGAGTACTTTTCTCTAATTGCCATCAGACCCGGCATTTCATGTTGAGCTATCTCAATCTCTTTCCTTCCGAAATCAGAGAGATTGATATCGGAAACAAGATATTCGGGGAGTTCTAAACTGTTCTGTGATTGCATAGAATTACGAAAAGAAAAGTCGGTTTCAAGGTTTGTATACTGAATCTCACTGAATCTTCTTTGCCCAAATTATTGATTCGAAGCCAAAGAACTCCCAAGTAAACATCCCAACACGATTGAAATATCTGTGGAGTCTGTCAGCAACCAGTCCAATTGTCCACGGTATCGTAGGGCGATACTGGCGACATGAAAATGTTATTTCGAAGCCCTTTTCCTTGAGAAAATCAATTATTTTGGAGAAGTCGGGTGGAGAATCGAGATGCTCAGCATTATCATAGTAATTCAGGCATCCTGACCCTCTAGATGGAAAATTAACCGAAATTTCTGCAGGGAAAGCAAGATAGATTGAACCTCCTGATTTTACTCTGTCTGCCATGCTTTCCAATGTAGACCAGCGATCAAAGCAGTGTTCCAAATTATGTGAAGAAATAACTACATCGAATTCTTCATCTATAGATGCAATGCACTCGCTGAATGATTTGGGTTGGCATTGAATATACCTGTCTGCAAAATTGAGATATTCGGGTCTTGCTTCAGATACATCCAGGCCACAGTAATATGAATCCGGGAGTTGTATTTTTGTTTTTTCGGGAGATTGATTGCCACATCCAATATCCAGAATAGAGGGGTTTTTACCAAATCTCCGGAGAAAGGACCACTTGCCTTTTCTTCTAAGAAAAAATGAGGCTAAGCGGCTGACAGGAAGCATGTATGTTCGGAATCGATAGGGTATTTCTTCTTTGGGTATCTTCAATAATTTTATGAATTGAGATGAAAAATACTCTGTTAAAATAAGACTAAAAGATACTTTATTTCCGATGGTTTATGGCAAGGGCAATTATATTGCTCCCTGCTAAAAACGAAGAAAGCGGAATTGGGGAAGTCATTGATAGAATTCCCTCCGAGGCAATCTACTCCGAGGGTTTCGATCCAGAGATTATTGTGGTGGATGGAAATAGCGAGGATTCTACCGTAGAAATTGCCAGGGGAATGGGGTCTAGGATAATCATACAGAATAGCGGTCCTGGAAAGGGGAACGGAATAAGGGACGCACTGGAAGAAATCAACAGGGATGAGGGGAAAACGGATGAGGACATCGTCATAATGCTAGATGCAGACGCAACATATAGTCCCGAAGATATCCCCCGATTTATTGACGGTTTGAAAGTGAATGAAGTTGTATGGGGGAGTCGGCTCCGTGGGAAAATAGAGAGTGGTGCTATGAGCGCTACTAATAAACTTGGAAACAGGATTTTGAGCCTCTCAGCTACCTTACTTTTCTTCAAGAAAACTACTGATCTTTGCACAGGTTTCTGGGGTTTCAGGTCGAAAACACTCGAGGGTTTGCATCTGACAGCAGAGGGTTTTTCGCTTGAAGCAGACTTATTTTGTAGTGTCGCGAAAAAAGGTGTGAAAACACTAGAGATACCGATAGATTACGCAAACAGAGAAGGCGTTTCAAATCTCAAGTGGTACATTGACGGGCCCAAAATTTTTCTCAAAACATTACAAAAGAGATTTAGAAAGATTTGAAATCAAGTGACTTCTATCCAGAGAAAAATTCTCCTGTAAGGAGAATTTTCTATAATTGGCCCAATTGAATAAAGTTCCACCTCCAAACCCCACAATCCTTCATCAAACAATGCAAATTCGTAATCAAAATTTCTACTCGTGCTATGGGCCAAAGTGAAATTATCTTGAAAAGATGATATTGCAATGTTTTCTTCAAATATTGGGTCGCCAATAGATGATTGATTTGAAGATTCATCGAAGCCGTAGTACAAATGAGTAAGTTTGAGCTCGTAAGTACGTGACGATCCTTCTTGGTTAGAGACTCCAATAGAGATTTGGTTTTGTTGACCCAGTGGGGATGAAAATGGATAAGACTCGAAAGAATTCGATTCATCTAGAAAATATAGTTCAGTAAAAGACTCGGGTTCCATGGGAGTGTTTCTCACTTCAAGCACAAATGAAGCAGTTAAGGCTGAGCCCACTAATAGGCAAAGTGCGATAATCTGGTTAAATCTATCCAGCCCTCTTGGAGAGGGAATTTGAAAATCGAGCTCAAAGTTGAATCGATCTTGGATTTCTAAATTAGACCTCCTAATTAATGCAATCGAGGTGAAAAATGTAGAGATAATTGAAATCTGCAATTCAAAGGATATCCTGGGGCTAAGGCCCAAAATCTCGAAAAATAAGATTACGAATGATGAAGTGACTATGCTTATAAAGAAAGAAGGAATTATTCTATCAAAGAACGATATTTTTGATTTGGCTAGATCCCTGAAGGTGGAAGCGAATTCTGATTCTTCTTCGATCCTATTACTCGGAAAGATGGAAGAAAAAATAGCATAACCCGAGACTATAGAGAGATGAAAGAATACTAAGAGGGAACTGAATGATGAATCAGGCAGGAAAAACAACAGAGGAGTGGATACGAGGCAGAATGCCAGTAATACTTGTAAATCATAAATCCCATTTGAACTAACTTTGATATTCATAGTCACCACTCCAAAGAAAGGTATCTGTCGTCAATAATGCATTCTCCCCTGGATAGCCATACAGAACCCCCGGAATCATAAACGACTGAAGTTGATTGAAAATTCGGATTTGGGTCGAAGTCTTCAATATTTTTCGGAATAACGCCCCATTTCTCGGAACCGGAACGACTGAAGATCCAGGCCTCTCCGTCTTGCAAATTCTTCCGATCTAGGAAAATCATTTCAGCAAAACTTGCCGATGATTCGGTTTCGAAAGCCTTCTGGCCCTGATACCGGATAAACAGCCTAGAACTATGGTAGTCGGCCCAGATACATTGCCTTGTTTCCAAATCAATTGGGGCCGAGTTATACCAAATTGCTGCTGCCTCTTCGGATTCTGAGAAGCGGGCCCATTCAACTTCAGAATCCAGAGCCATCCTGTGATCTTCTTCTGTGAATTGATATATGAATCCGGAGCTGAGCAGCAAATAACAACACATAGTCGTAGGCAGAATAGCTCTTTCCAGATTAGAGATAACTCTCACTTTCTCGGATGTCAGTGCAAATGATTGATTCAATCCTTGAATGGTAAATGGGGCAAGGAACATCAGAATCCAATGGTAAACTCGGTCAAATTCTATGCTAAGTGCAATATAGGGGACGGTGAAGACTAGTGCAGCTAGCACCCAGCTCCCAATTGCCAGAGAAAGAGCGTTTCTTTCTGGGCGACTGAGGTTTTCCTTAGACAATAAGCTGATAATTGCAGGTACGGAGAGAGCAGTGAGAATCAAATAAAGGATTTTGGTAATTTCGTGAAATAGTTGAAGCCTGTACGTAACTGTCTCTGTGGGTTGAGTTGAGAAAATTGCTCCCCAGATACCTCTCTCAGCAATCGCAGAAGTAATTCTATCCACGATAAACTGTAGAGCATCGATAATAACTCCTCCCCCAGCCAAATTATGCCATAACACGACGAAAAGAGAACCAAAGAATAAGTGTCTGAAATTTAGAACGGGATTCGTGGCGATAACTCTAGACTGTAGTTCCTCCATAGTTGCTATTCCCTCTTCATCGAGTAAAATGCTATTATCGATCTGGAAACTCAATATCTCTTCATCATCGGATTGAGAGCCTACATCTGTCTTCTCTACTTGCTCCGTGAATACTAATTCATCAATTTCCTCTTCGGATGGCCTAAGAAAAGTGATTGTGATGAAGGCGGCATACGATGTCCATAACAACGGATAAAGAAGAATCGGGGTCCCGTAATGAGCCAGTGTCATCATAAATAACAGTGGCACGACGTAAATCCTTAGCCTGTACATCCTAATGGAATCAGAGGAAAATAATAGTGCCAACGCTGTGAGAAGGAACACTTCAGCAAAGCCCTGCCTTGGCATATTTGTCATACTCACGTAGAATTGGAAACAGAATGGGGTGAGAAGAGCGGCGAAGAACGAAGTCTTCCTGGAGAAAACCTGAGAGTAGGAAAAGTATAGCAGTAGAGGGACGAAAGAATAGATAACTGGGTAGACAATTTTCAACGTACTGGTAAGTGAAATCCCCCCCCACATGGCCAGTATTGGAAGTATTATCTGGGTGCTAAGAATTGTGGAGTAGCGATGAGTTGACAAAATATCTATCGAGCCCTGTTCTATAACTCGATTTGCCCAGAAGAACTCCAGCTGGATATCCCCCCCCGTAATTCCTGAAGAGACGAGAGAATGAGTAAGGATCATCGACAGTGAACAGAAATATATTGCAATATAGTCCCCAGAAACTCCTCCTCTATCGACGATAGTTGGGAAAAGAGATATTGTAAAAATTGCCAACATTGTTCCCAAATTACTTCCAGTGCGATTTAGAAGCAGAGGCCCACAAACCGCCAACAGGATGACGATGCAACACGTGACAATTATCGCTCTTGATGGGGGCTCGAATGTCAAAATTATGCTGCTCTCTCTCTGTATTCTTGAATTATAGTTACTTTGTAGTAAAAATGTCAGAAATAGGCTAATGTAACCGGTTGTCCACCACTGCAGTGGATTTGAAACCTCAAAAATCCAACCTAGTATCTGGACGGTTAATCCAACCAATATTATCCATGAAAGCGAAAGCGCGAGAACCAAGATGAAATCAGAGTTCAATAAAGCACCTTTCCGCCTGGTAAATAAGATTACTAAACCGGGTACAAATAAAGCGTAGGCCAACCAACAAATCATGGAGAAATAACCCAGAAAGGCAATATCGGATACTTCCGAAGCGGGTCTGCCAAGAGCACATGCCAAATGGAGACTCAAAATAGCTCGATTTACTGTGGATTTAGTTAAGGAAAATTCATCACCCGATGCTAGATTATATTCTGACTTGAAGTCCAATGGAATTGGGTCAATTTCTTCCATATTATCTGGCGAAGAAATTTCTTCTTCTGATTCCATGTAAGAGTTATCTGACTCCGTTCTGACCGAATCATCGTCTGATGAGCCGTCCATATTCCTTATTCCGCCGATGGGTCTGTTTAATACATCCGACTATTACGCTTGGATATGCCAAGGTTTACTGAGTGGAGGGAAACAGAGAACGGCACTTAGAGGGCTCATTGGGATGTGTACTGAAAATTCATAAATATGAATTACTCAAAAAATATGGTGTTTATTGATGGATGTAAAGAAGACCAAGGTCGAAGGAGTTAATATTCTTCGGCCCGAGGTTTTTCAAGATGAGCGAGGGTTCTTCTATGAAAGTTACAATAAAGAGAAGTTAGAAAAGATGGGGATATATCTAAATCTCTGCCAAGATAATCATTCAATGTCAAAGGAAATAGGAACAATAAGAGGTCTCCATTACCAAATCGAGCCCATGGAAATGACAAAAATAGTCAGAGTGGTGAGCGGCGAGATTCTTGATGTGATTGTAGATATAAGGAAGGGATCGCCAACATTTGGGGAATGGTTTTCGTTTCATCTTACATCGGAAAATAAGAAACAGGTTATTGTTCCACCCGGGTTTGCACATGGATTCTGCACGTTGGTAAGAAATACAGAGGTATTATACAAGGTAGACAAGCATTATTCCAGAGAGCATGATAGAGGAATAAAATGGGATGACCCAGAGATTGGTATTGATTGGCCAGTCAACAACCCCATACTATCTAAAAAGGATTTGGAAAATCCCCCATTAGCTTCGGCGGAGATTAATTTCACATATGAGGAATGAAACATGCGAGTTCTAGTTCTAGGGGCAAATGGCCAACTTGGAAGTGATCTTGTGAGAACTAGTGTTAGTGAATTCGAAGTGATATCTCACAAGAGGAAGGACTGGGACATTAGGAACAATAGCACGAGTTATTTGGAAAAGATTGGTCCCGACATTATCATCAATACCACCGCTTTTCACAACACCGAGAAATGCGAGGAAAGACCTAGTGATGCTTTCGAGGTAAACTCTGATGCCGTGAGAAAATTAGCAGAATATTGTAAGAGTAGGAACATTGTTCTGATGCACGTCAGTACTGATTGGGTATTCGACGGAAAAGCAAAATCACCATATCTAGAAAGTTCAAAAGTAGGTGCAATCAACACATACGGGGAATCGAAGCTTGGCGGTGAGGAGGCCATAAGAGCATGCCATGATTCGCACTACATCGTCAGAATTTCCAGTGTTTTTGGAGAATCTGGCGTGGGAGGGAGGGGGAATAATTTTGTCTACACAATGATCAATAAGGGATTGGATGGGAAGGAGATTAGAGTTGTGGATGACATTGTGATGTCCCCAACTTATACGCTAGATGCGGCAGAAACTATCTGGTCAATTCTCGCTGAGAAAAGGGACTTTGGAGTTTACCATGCCAATAATAGTGGAGAGTGTTCATGGTTTGAATTTACGAAATCAATAATAAAAAAAATTGGTGTGGACACCAATGTTGTTCCGATTAATCATACATCATTTCCCACTATTGCGGAAAGGCCCATGTTTTCAGCTATGGCAAGCGAAAAAAACACTTGCGGGAGATCTTGGGAAAGGGCATTATCCGATTTCTTGGAATCTATAGAATAGATGTCGAGGGAAGGAAATTCCTTCATGATAAATCTTGATTATTAGTGGCCAATAATGTTTGAAAACTCAACATCATACTTATCGAAACACTGCTTCCAAAGATAATGTTCTTTTACCCTTCTGAGGTTTTCTTGCCCGATTTTTTCTCTTAATTCCACATCGGATTCCGACCTATCAATTATCTTGGAGAGTTCTTCGGAGTCTGAGAAGAAGTCAGAAACATTGTTTAGAACGTGGCGATTGAAAATATTATCGTGAGCAATTACGTATTTACCCAAAGACATTGCTTCGAGTAATGATGGATTTGTCCCTCCTGCTGAGTGTCCATGTATAATCCCGGTGCAGTGGGCTCTCAGCATATCTAGTGTTTGTAAATCATAAATGCCTCCAGTCATGA
Source organism: Euryarchaeota archaeon UBA36 (assembly GCA_002496485.1). Taxonomy (GTDB): domain Archaea; phylum Thermoplasmatota; class Poseidoniia; order Poseidoniales; family Thalassarchaeaceae; genus UBA36. The sequence continues at coordinate 817 of DAJW01000018.1, read as the reverse complement.
AAATTCTATCACGAGAGTCAAGTCGGCAAATTGATTTGAGTTTTTTTGAGTATCCAGTGTCCCAAACATCCCCAACCACAATTAGGGGGAGTTCGGAGTTTGAATCTACGAATCCGCGAATAATATGGTGCGTATTGTTGTCGTTCTGCAATCTAGCAACTACCATCCAGTATTTCCCAGGAGAAATATCGGGAATATTTCTCCCAATTTTTTCAAGTGTTGAGGTTTCCCAAGGTATTTTCCCGGGAATTGAAACCCCGTATTCAATTACTGCTGTCTTTCCTAAATCATGATCAGGAAAGGCTTCTATTAGCTCGGGATTGTCGTGAATTATTAGATCGGAGTTTCTAAGAGAAGATTTTACGAAGGACTTGATTAGAAACCTTTCCAGTTTGGAATACTTACTTCTTTTCCATTCCAATCCATCACTACTAGTTACAATCTTAATCTTTGGATTTAGAAGACGAGTGGCCATTATTGCTTGCGTACCCATTCCCGCTAGAATGTACATAATATCACACTTTCTTGCAAGACGTAAATAGAAGTATAAATCGTTGATTCCTTCGTAAATTTTCCTCAGGGAGTATATCCGAGGGGGTTTTGTCGGAAAATATACCAACTTTGCTCCATTGTAATGCTCAAGTTTTTCTTTTCTGGGGCGACCTTCGCATGCTACAATGACATCATGCCCCCTTTCCACCATGTGCTTCACAAAATGATCAGTAAATGTCTCGTAGCCGCCGTAGTTTGGAGGGAGGCCTCGTGTCCCAACTATCGCTATTCTCACGACAATAACGAATGGCCCAAGGTATTTAGA
>DAJW01000061.1:26480-27551 GCA_002496485.1 Euryarchaeota archaeon UBA36 | reverse complement strand
AGGCGAATCTCAAAGAATAAGACTCGCGACCCAAATAGGTACTAGACTAACAGGAGTAATGTATGTGTTAGATGAGCCTAGCATCGGGCTACATCCCAGAGATAATGGTCGCTTACTTGAAACCCTCAGAGAACTTACTGATTTGGGTAATACCTTACTTGTAGTAGAACACGACGAATCAACACTTAGGCAAGCAGATTGGCTAGTAGATATCGGTCCCGGAGCTGGAAAAGAAGGTGGAGAAATTATAGTAAGTGGGAGTTTCGATGATTTACTCAAAAATAAGAAAAGCCTAACTGCAGACTATTTAACGGGTAGAAAGATAATTCCAATTCCAGAAGATAGAGAAACCCCAAAAAAAGATAGATGGATTAAAATCAATGGCGCTTACCAAAATAATCTTCAAGAAATTGACGTAAAAATACCTCTAGGATGTATGGTTTCAGTTACAGGCGTTTCAGGTTCCGGCAAATCATCATTGGTTTCAGAAACTCTTGCTCCAACATTACTCCGAGATCTCCAAAAAACAGAATCTTCTAGAGTAAAGTGCACCTCTATTGAAGGAATAGAAATGGTAGACAAGGCCATAATTATCGACCAATCTCCTATAGGAAGAACACCAAGATCTAACCCCGCAACCTACACTGGATCATTTTCGCATATTAGGGAGTTATTTTCTCAAACAAAACTCGCCAAAGAACGGGGATATCTTCCAGGTCAATTTTCTTTCAATGTCAGAGGAGGAAGATGCGAAGCATGTAGTGGCGCAGGCTCGAAAAAATTGGAGATGAACTTCCTACCCGATGTCTGGGTAACTTGTGAGGTATGTAAGGGAAAAAGATATACTCGGGAAACTCTGGAAGTTAAGTGGAAAGGAAAAAATATTCATGAAGTATTAGATTTGAGCGTAGAGGAAGCGTGCAAATTCTTTGAAAATCAGAAATCAATACATAGAATTCTATCAACTGTCAGAGATGTTGGATTGGGATATATCAGACTGGGTCAACCAGCTACAACTCTTTCTGGTGGAGAGGCCCAAAGGGTAAAACTAGCAACCGAATTACATAGACC
>DAJW01000061.1:16098-26083 GCA_002496485.1 Euryarchaeota archaeon UBA36 | reverse complement strand
GATGTATTACTTAGATTAAGAAGAAATGGCCACTCTGTTATCATAATTGAACATCATCTAGATGTAATAAAATGTTCAGATTGGATAATTGATTTAGGCCCAGAAGGTGGAGAAAGAGGTGGATTAGTTATTGCAGAAGGCCCTCCACACAAAGTCGCACAAGTAGCGGGGAGTTATACAGGACAACACCTCAAAACAATAATCTAACAATATAATACCAATGTTTGAGAACTAAGGCCCTTTCCAACATCCATGTATCGGTCCTCAAACCCAGCATTAAATGACTCAACATTCCAAAAATCATCTTATAACAAAAGAAATTGGTGGGAAGACGCAGAATCGAATTTAATGACAATTGAAGGAGTCTCAGAAAAGACAGGAATTTTACTACTAATCACTGCAATAACAGCTATGGCTACGGCCTTCTCTATGCCCCAATCTTCTCCTTTGATTTTCATCGGAGCAATTGGTGGATTTATTACAGTACTCATAGTAATTTTTTCACAGTCAACCAATCCTGTTCTAATCTGTACATATGCTGCTTTTGAAGGATTATTTATAGGCGGAATTACATGGTTTTTCGAAACCTCATTAGACATTCCAGGAATTGGAATTTTAGCCGTACTACTTACCTTTTTAATTTTAGGATGCATGATTATCATTTATCGGGCCGGACTAATTAGATGGGATAGAAACACTAGGATTGCGGTCATGTCTTCATTATTTGCTATATTACTAATATATTTAATCAGCTTCATAGGAGCTATTTTCGGTTTCCAAATTCCATTTATCCACTCTGCGGGACCCATTGGGATATTATTTTCTTTATTTGTAATTGGAATTGGGGCCCTGTGTCTTGTTGCTGATTTTGATTTCATTGAAAGAGGGGTCCAAATGGGCGCCCCAAAACAATTGGAATGGAGAGCAGCCTTTGGCCTAATGATCACCTTAATTTGGTTATACTTAGAAATACTCGAATTATTAGCGAAAATAGCTATATCTTCGAGGCGCTAATCGATGAATATTGATATCATTTTTACGATTACATTAGCAGGAATTACACTAGGATTTGTTGAAGGAGTAAAACCTGGGCCACTACTTACTATGGTAATTAGAGAAACACTTTCTGGTGGGCTAAAGGCTGGTTCTAAAGCCGCCTTAGCCCCAATTTTCACTGACGGACCATTGATTATTCTAAGTTTAATTTTTGCAGGATGGGTTTCAAACCAACCTTTGATACTAATTATAATATCAGTATTGGGAGCAATATACCTCGCTTGGATGGGAATAGAATGTTTTGGGATAAACCCTCCTTCATCAGAACTATCTAATGATAATGCAACAGGTTCATTAAAAAGAGGAATTCTAACAAATCTATTAAATCCAAATGTGTATATTTTTTGGTTTCTAATTGGCGGCCCAATAATGGCTACCGCATTTGAAGAAAACCCGATTTCTCCCCTATTCTATGCAACCTCTTTCTTGGTATCTATAATATTAGTAAAAATCGGAATCGCATTTTTATTCGATATTACCCGAGGACAACTATCTAAAAAGTCATATAAATTCACTCTTGGAATTTGTGGAATAGCAATGATCTTATTTTCTATAGGATTCTCATATCAAGCATTCACTATCTATTCTACTCATTATCTGTGACAATCAACTCATCAATACTTTTTATTTGAATCCCATTCAATTTGATATACTGCCCATACATTAGAAAACCGAATGTGCAACTCATTAGATGAGCCCAAGTGACATGTTCCGATATTCCATTGTAGTATCTATTCCAGTATTCAAAGATTAGTAACATTACTGGATTTAACCACAATCTCTTACAATAATGCGAAAGTGCACCAAGTACACCCATCATTCCAACAGAAGCTCCAAGATGGTGCGAATCCCTCATGTAACTAAGCATTTCATTGTCGGGGAAATATGTTGGAGCTAGATATACTAACACCCCACAAGTAATATAGACAAATGCAACACAAGAAAAAAATACCGATGCCGTAGTTTTCCAATTTGTATAAGATTCGAATGATTGAACCCATATCATAAAGAATAATACAACAAATGTGATATGTTGCGGATCGCCATGAAACCAAGATGCAGTAAATATTGCAACAAAAAACTTGAAAGGAGCCTCAACTAAATCACCTGCTCTAAAGCTGAGATTACACTCTAAAGACTGAATACATAATGGCCCTTCCCAATGCCCCCACCCAAAAAAAATGATTTTTGATATTGCTACAGTAATGAAGATATAAGAGAAACGACGAGAAATTAATATTTCTTGGAAACTTATGTGCTTCCTATCACTACTTTCCCACCAAATCACAAATGGAAATCCTCTTTTTACCGGAGCATCCATACTATCTCCGGAGAAATACTAGCATATGGCTTCTCGGTCGAAATTCTAAATTTAGAGAGTCTCTGGCCCACCGACAGGAATTTCTGATAAACTATCAATCATTCCTCTGAGTGCCGGTCCATGAGAAATTGTAGCAAAAATTCCGATATCATTGATATTATGTGAAAGTCCAAACCAGGGCCTTCCGTATTTATCAACTGACATATCCAAAAAATCACCTAGTCCTCCGCACCTATTGTACCCACAATCGGCCTCAATATCTAGAGGATCTCCAGGCTGATTTATTTGTACAGTTGTCATAAGAGGATGTATTGCGAAAGCATCAGTAATTAAAGTCATATATCCATTCCAGGTATTATTTCCTGTATCTCCTACATATCCAAGAGCGACCCTGCCTGATTCTCCAGCAGTTACCACCGGAAAACCGGTACCGACCAAATTAATTGGTGGTGCAATCATCATAGGATTGCTCCACGAATCTCCCTCGTCTAGAGAATATGAATAATACGGTAGATTATCAATTCCCATCCACATAGCGTGTACATTACCTCCATCATCAACAGCAACCTGAGCTTCCTCAGCATTCCATGTATCAGCAGTACCAGTTTCCTCTGTAGGTAATGGATGCTCAGTCCATGTAATCCCTCCATTTTGACTGCGATATATTGAGTAACCATCTCCATTACATCCTATATTTCCTCGATATAGATTTCCATTTACTCCTCCTTCGATATGTGCAGTCAGACCACCACTTTGACAGTCAATGGGTGAACCTGAAACTTCCGGACTCCATGTTCTACCTCCATCAAAACTTGTAGAACAAAGTGGATGAGGTGCGTTTCCATTTATACAAAACGACCATGTTGTTTCATAACCAGGTGCTGGAAGTAGTGCAGAGCCAATAGTCTGATGGTCCTGTACGGAATAAATCGAAGTAGCTAGTTGACCATCCTGCCAAGAATTTCCCTCGTCATCCGAAAATTCTACTGTCATTCCTAAAAGTGCATGCATATCAAATTTCATAATCCTATCAGTCCATTTATCAACATAAATGTAAGGATCATTACTATTTGGAACGGGCAATAGAGGATTATACACATTTTCACAAGAATAATCCAATGACGTCATTTCAATGAGACCTGAACATCGTATAACGGCAGTGGATCCAGCTGGTCCATTTCCCCAACTAGACATGTAAATGTTGTCCAACGAAGTAATACCGATAGTTGGCTCAAAAGTACTCATTCCTATTCCATAATAAGAACCTAATGCAGAATATGGAGCATTATTTCCTGTCAGATTTTCTGTAATATTTGCAAGCTCAACAGCATCAGAATCTAAAGCATCAATACCACCCGAATAATGGTACCAGGTAGTGTTTGCAATATCTCCGATTAGTGCAAATGGACTATCATCCAAAACTTCAATTTCTTCTTCTCCACCAAAACAACCAGATAGCGGGACCAAAATTAACAGAATCACAATACCTATTGCCCCAGATTTCATACTCACCGGTTAATACTCCCCTACATCAGTTATACGCATTTACAACTCAATAATATTAATAAATTTACAAATTGAGTAATCCTATCTCCCTTCAACCCAATCATTATCAATAATCGATTTTACAGTATCCAATATTGAATTTCTAGGAGAAATCCAATCCATTTCCAAATCATTTTCTGCAGAACTAGAATCCCAGGTTAGTCTTTTACCTAGATTTTTTCTTGCCCAAGAAAAAGTTATTTTAGAATTAAATATAGATGCAACTAATGAGATAAGATAAGGTAATTGGATTGTAGGAATCTTTAATTTTGGGTAATCATTTTTAATTTCTTTTGCAATCTCTCCTAGCCACATATTACCAGAAGCTAACAAGTATCGGCCTGCATTCTCTCCAAATGTCAATGATCTCACATGAGCTTCAGCCACATCACGTACGTCTACTACGCTAATATCGATTGGAATAGTGAAGGGAATTTCATTGTTTATTAACATCTTAACTATGCTCGGACTAGTTTTTAGATGTCTCTTTGATAATATAGGACCTAGAACTACACACGGATTTATTGTAATCATTCTAAATTTTTTATTAGATTTAGTTTCAAACCAATCTCTGACTAATCTCTCTGAACTATATTTTGCCAAACTGTATGCATCAGTTTTAATTTTTGCATCATCAGCCCAACTACTTTCATCTAAGATTTCATCATTTTTCCAATTTTGAGGTCTAACTGCTGCCACAGATGAAGTATGAACTAAACACTCTACATTTCCGGTCTTATCTATAGCATCGAGAATATTTTTTGTTCCTATCACACTCGGATTAACAACTTCCTTTTGAGGATCTGTAATTCTACCCCCAAAGGTCAATACTGCTGCAGTATGAATAATATTACAGCATCCCTTCACACCATCTTCTACTGAGTCTGCATCAAGAACATCCATCTCAATAATTTCTAATCTTCCACCTTCTGCCACTTTTAGAGATTTTAGATGGGCTACTCTTTCCGGATCAGATAAATCCCTAACAGTAGCACGAACTTCCATTCCTTTAGATAATAAATTAGCAACAACATGGGTACCGATGTATCCACTAGCCCCTGTGACTAGAGTAATCATATACCAACCACACCCTAATATGAATTGAGCTTTCCCTTCACTCAGCTTCAATACTGGCAGGGAAATCAGATATATTCTGAGGATTATCATTCTTTAACCATGAGGGAGCCCACCAACTTATTTCTCCCATCAATCTCATGGTAGAAGGAACTACCAAAGCCCTTACAATCGTCGCATCAACAAATACTCCCAAGGCTAGCATAAATCCAAACTGTTTCATAAGCGAAATAGATGATAGACCAAACGCAGCAAATACTGTAATCATCACAAGAGCAGCAGAAGTAATTATTCTTCCACTCTTTTGTAGGCCAACGGCTACTGATTGAGTGTTATCTCCAGTTCTCTCCCATTCTTCATGTATTCTTGAAAGCATCAAAACCTCGTAATCCATACTGAGTCCGAACAAAATAGCAAAAATCATTACTGGTGTGGTTGGGTCAATTGGCTGAGGTGTAAAATTGAGTAATTCTGCTCCATTACCTTCTTGAAAAATCCACACCAAAAGACCAAATGATGCACATACAGACAGAATATTCATCACCAGAGCTTTTAATGGAACAATAACGGATCTAACTTGTAAAAATATCAATATATAGCTAGAAAATAAGATAAATACTAATGCAATAGGTAAATTCTCATTTACAGCATCTACTATATCTTGATTATAAGCTGCCAATCCAGCAACATTAACCTCTTCTGGACCACCAAACTGATTACTTTTATTTTGCACTCCTCTGATATCCATAACCACCTCTCTAGATCTCTCACTCGATTGCTCTCCTTCTATCCCAACAATAAGTAAGACTACTTGATCACCAATTGTTGCATCATAGTGATAACTTCTTTGTAATTCAACCATCATCGCATCTTGTTGGGATAATTGGTCGTCTCCCGACCTATCCCAAAAAGCAACTACTTCATCTTCACTAAGCGATGTGTTGAAGTGGGAATAAGAATAAACATAATTAACTCCATCAATCTCTAGTATTTCCTTAGAATAGGCGTATAAATCTCTAATATTCTGCTCAGCCAATGGATTAACTTCTTCATCTATCTCAAAGACAATAAGTGCGGTATTACCTACATCCGATGGCCATTTTTCGTCAGTTAACTCCATCCCATTTCTTGCTTCGTTGTCTGGACTCAAAGCTTTGTAAGTAGTTATTCCCCATTCTGCTTGTAGAAATGGAGATCCAGCTGCCAAAAGCAGAATCACGGCTGGTAATAGAACAGCAAAAGGCCTAGCCATAACATTCTTGGCAATCCAAGACCAAAACCCATCATCCTTTATTTCAGTATTTGCACCAAATGGAATCTTAATCATGTTGATTTTATCTCCTAGAAGTGCCAAAATAGACGGTAGTAGAATCACTGAGGATATCAATGCAACAATGGTAGCACAAATTCCACCCCAACCTAGAGAAGGTAGGCCAGTATTATCGAAAAATAACATCCCACTAAGTCCCGCTATTACAGTGAGGCCTGAAAATAGTATTGCTCTTCCAGCAGTCGCATTAGTCATCGCCAAAGCAGTTTTTGTATCATGACCCCTCCCCAACTCTTCTCTGAACCTGTTAACAATGAACAGCGCATAGTCAACACTCAAACCAATTCCCAACAAAGAGACGATATTTATCGCATATACCGTGATATCATCAAAGATAAAAGTCAATCCAGTTACTATTCCAGCTGCTGCTGCAACAGTATATATCCCACCAAATACCGGCAAAAGTGCCGCAATTAGACTCCCAAAAACAAACATTAAGATTAGCAAAGTAAGAGGTGCAGCAATCAATTCTGCTTCCAATAATTCCTCTTTTAGGACCAAGTCAAATGTTACATCTATTGCCAAGTTTCCGGTTATGAACTTCTGCATACCCTCTGGAGCGTCTGACGGAAGAACGATATCATCAATAACATCTTTTAGTAAATTTTTAGACTCTTCTCTGTTTAAATTTACAACAACATGTATTCTAGACCATGAACTATCAGTCTCACTAACTAATTCAGATCTGTTGACTTCATTAGTTTCCCATGGTACATCTAAATCAACTTCTGGAATACTTTCTAATATACTAATTGTTGATTCCATCGCAGAAATGACTTCTAAATCATCGACAGTCTTGCCTGGATGATTGAATAATATTGAAAACTGTTCAAATGAACTCTCATTCTCATCTGCGAAACCTTCTGTTACTGCATCCCACCCGTATATTGATTCCAACTCCCCTTCTCCATACCCTTCAACATATTTTGGAACCAAGGTAAAACTCAAACTTGTTAATGAAATACAAAGAATTAGTGAAAATGCTAAAACAATTTTAGCATTATCATATACAATTTCTCCAGTCTTAAAATATAATCTGTCTCTGAAAACTTCGGGGTCTGTAGCTCCTTCCACATTAAAAACCAATTGTTTTGGTATTTGAATGGATGTATATTATCCTAGATACACTAATCACTTAATGGAGATTATGTGATAAATTATCTACCGAATCTACAATGAGAGAAGGGATAATTTCTGAATCTTCTAAATCTTCAAATTTAGCCTCTCCTGATAGAACTAGGATTCCATTAACTCCCGCCCGAGATGCCATTTCAATATCAGTGTACAACCTATCTCCAACCATAGCACATTTTTCTGGCTCGACACCTAATTCTTCGATCTTGTGCAGTAACATTTCAGCATTTGGTTTACCACACGTATGAGAAGCAGAAACTCCAGTTGTGGCTTGAAACAATGCCATGAATGCGCCTGAATCCGGCAAGCCACCCAAGGGTGACGGACAAACCATATCAGGGTGGCTTGCTACTAAAGGAATCCCGTTGTGCAAATGTACACTTGCTTTTGCTAGTTTTTCATAATTTACTTCGGTATCATATCCTAATACTACAAATTCAGGATTTTTTGATTCAGTAATTATTCCTGATTCCTCAAGCATCGATTTCATGCCCTTTGTACCTACCACGAAAGTATCTGAAATATTATTATTCAAGAGCCAAGAAATTAAATCATGGGTTGATAGAAGAATTTCTTTTTCGCCAGCTTGAATTCCTAATTTTTTTAATTTTTCAACATATTCAGACACTGATTTACTTGAGTTATTAGAAAGATAAAATATTTTTATACCCCTCTGTTTTAACCTTTTAAGAAAGTCTTTTGCCCCGGTAATCAAATTATTCCCCAGATAAATAGTACCATCCAGGTCTAGAAAAACAACTTCAATTCCATCTAATGATTCTGTGATTCCATTCATTCTTCCACTTCATGGCAATAATAAGGCCTTAATCAGGAACCAAGGACTCCATAGCTTAGTTGAGGCCTCCTTATCTGCTATCATCCCAGTCAACATATCAGATAATTCCTTCTTTTTTGATGCCCGGCCAAAAAACCAATTCATCAATCTCTTATTCCTGGCCCATCTCTGTAATCTGTATGAATTTGTGAGTTCTTTACCTAGAATTTCCCACAGTTCATTCATATACATTTCTCCAACTTCGTTTGGAAAACCATCTTGATGTTTTTCTTTATCAAAATATTTTGAAGTAAGTTTTGCAGAAACCATTCCATTACCGATTCCTTCTCCAGTAAATGGATCCACTAGGCTAGCTGAATCTCCAACACACATTACTCCTGCCATAGCAGACCTTCTGGGTTGAAATGAAGGTGCATTTTTTCTTGGAGAACCAAACGGAAGTTGAGACCCTTTTTGCGATCCAGGAATAATTGTTGCGTTCTTAAATCTATTTTTTAATTTGGGATGTTCATTAATTACCCATTTCTGCATCTGTTTGAGGGATTTCCTCATTCCTTCTTGCTTACGCTGTTCAGCAATAACCATTCCAATCCCCACATTAACAATTCCATCTTGGACAGGAAATAGCCAAAAATACCCAGGATTTACTTCTCCTATAAAGTGAATTTCAATTGGACATTCTTCCCCTTCAAAACCTTCTACATTTTCCCAGTATTCTCTATATGCTCCACAATAATGTAAATCGTCCCGCATTGGCTCATTATGAACATCTTCTGTAATAGTTTTTGCAACCGGACAATTATATCCACCTGCTCCAATTGTTAGTGGAGATGAGTATGAAAGAAACGATTCAGATGAACTCTTCCCACCAAATTTTCCAACTATGCCTACTACCGCTTCTTCTTCTACTTTTACGTCCAAGACACTGAATCCTTGAATTACATATCCACCATTTTCCAGAACTATCTCTGTAGCCTTCTTAAACATCATATAATCAAACTGAATTCTTGGCAATGCATAGCCAGACATTTTCTTTTCAAAGGCTTCCTTTGGAAGATTAACCTTCACCTCGTTTCCATTTGCGCTTCCAAAAATTATTGAAGTAACTCTAACATGCGGAGTCGACTCAATCATGTCCAAAACTCCCAATTCCTTAACGTGACTGAGAGATTTTCCTCCGACTGCATCTCCGCAAACTTTGTCTCGAGGCCAAATTTCTTTCTCAATAAGTAAAACCTTACAGCCTTTCATTGCATTATATGCTGCAGCAGCCGAACCAGAAGGTCCACCACCGACAACAATTACATCGAAATGTGAATCATTCGGTGGGACATCTCCAGTATCTATTGGACCCTGCCAAACTTCCATAGTTACATATCCTAGGAATGGGGTATATATCATTCAATCTATACATTGATTTGATTCGTAGATACCCCTTCGATGGAAATATGGTAGACGAGATATGGATTGTTCAGACCACTCTTCCCGGGGATTGGATAGAGCCATTAATAGGAGATTGGTCCAGTAAAATAGTGCAACTAGGTCTTGCATCATGTATTCAGAGAAGTAGAATAACTTCCGTATACAAATGGGAAAACTCTGTACAAAGTTCAGAAGAATGGAAAATTCAAATCAAGACATCAAAAAATAATGTAGATGAATTAGTAAAATATGTAACTTCCAATCATCCTTACGAAATTCCAGAGATTACCTTTTGGCTATGTTCAGC
>DAJW01000061.1:3570-15714 GCA_002496485.1 Euryarchaeota archaeon UBA36 | reverse complement strand
AGTATCCTAAAGCCTGCTAAATCGGTACCTAAGACTTGGTGGAGCTCTGATAATCCAATGTCAATAAGACCGAAATTTTCTACTTTAACAATCTTAATTATTGGCGAAGTCATATTTGGACTTGGTGACGCTCTTTTGATTTCAGCAGAAATAGGAAATACCCCATGGACCGTATTGGCCGAGGGAATATCAATAATCACAGGAATCACTGTTGGCCAAGCAACCTTTGTTGTAAGTATAGTAGTATTATTTCTTTGGATTCCAATTAGGGAAATTCCCGGAATAGGAACAATTCTGAATGCAATTATTATCGCTGTAACTATAGATATTATGGTCCCGATTCTACCTACTCCAGAAAATTTATTTATTCAAATATTACAAGTTTTTTCTGGTATCATCTTAATTGGGATTGGGAGCTCAATGTACCTTACTGCGAACCTAGGGCCTGGGCCTAGAGATGGATGGATGACAGGAATTCAAAAAGTAACGGGAATTCCAATTGGCAGAATCCGAATTACAATCGAAGTCTCAGTATTAGTAATTGGTACAGTATTGGGTGGAAATTTAGGTCTCGGAACAGTATTATTTGCTATTACCATAGGCCGAACAGTTGCAGTTTGTTTAGCGATTTCTGAAAGAATTGGATCAACCCAAAATGGGGCCAATCTCAATCCCAATAAGTAATACTGCAGTAGAAAATACAGTAATTAGTATATTGTCATCTATTGGTCCAAATTCATATCTTTCTACATAACTAGCTACAGTTGCAGATATTAGTCCCCAGACTGGTATAGAAGGATTGCCCATTCCAGCAACAATCCATCCAATGGGAGCACTAACTAAAAACATGAAAATATTTCCTATGGGACTTTTTGAACGCTCCCTAATTACTAAATTTCTAACCACTCCCGTCACACCATCGCCAAATGCCATAAATAAAGATGGAATAATAGCCAGCCATGGATCATCAACTAAAACCCAGATCAATGTAATTGATGACCACCACATCAAGGTAAATTTCACATCATTCTGATTTTGTTCAGTCTGAAACCAAAACATCCTAGTTCCGGTGGCATGTGCTCCGTAAGTGAAAATATTCATTAAAATTCCACAAATTAGTGGATACCAATAATCAGTAAATAGGATTGGAACGCAGAATGAACCCACTCCCCCTGCAAGCATGTGAACAATTTTTCTATTGTAGTAAACTGCCCTAATATGCTCTACCCCCCTCTTCAACATCAAATCATACGGAATTTTTGTTGCAAACAAAATTACCATTACGTAAATGCCCATGCCTGCTGCATAGAAAATCTGCTCATCCATCAACTATCCCAACACGTATACTCAAAAAATAGCACCGGTTATCAGGCAGATTATAGGTCTTAATCGTTCAGCAACAGTCATGAGGGGGCAGGGGATTATCAGAAAATACAAAGAATTTCTACCCGTAAATGAAAATACCCCAATCATATCCATTAATGAAGGGAATACTCCGCTTATTTATTCTAATAATATCACTAACCATATTTCAGGAAATTTCAACCTTTATATCAAATTTGAAGGCCTAAATCCGACAGCTTCATTCAAAGATAGGGGTATGACTTTAGCAGTCTCCAAGGCAGTAGAAAATGGCGCTAAAGTAATTGTATGTGCCAGTACCGGGAACACAAGCGCATCCGCAGCAGCTTATGCAGCTAGAGCAGGAATAAAATGTGTAGTATTAATTCCAGAAGGAAAAATTGCATATGGAAAAATGGCTCAAGCCCTAATTCATGGAGCAATAACATTGGAAATTAGAGGTAATTTCGATGACGCACTTTTATTGGTTAGAGAACTTGGAAAAAGAGAGGAATTTGAGATTGTTAACAGCATAAATCCGTATAGAATTCAAGGACAAAAGACCGGAGCTTTCGAAATTTGTGACAGTCTCGAATCTGCTCCGGATATGCATTTTCTACCAGTAGGAAATGCAGGAAATATTACATCATATTGGATGGGATATAATGAATATAAAAAGGCAGGAAAAATAAAATCTCTACCTAAAATGATGGGATGGCAAGCAGAAGGTGCAGCACCTATAGTTAGAGGACATGTAATCAAAAACCCCGAGACTATAGCCTCTGCAATACGAATAGGGAACCCTGCAAGTTGGCAATTAGCCAACAATGCAATCAAAGAGTCTGAAGGCGCAATTGATTCAGTTACAGATGAAGAACTATTGGATGCACAAAGAATGCTAGCCAGAATGGAAGGAATTTTTGTTGAACCAGCATCTGCTACTGGAATTGCAGGTCTATTAAAATCAAATGATAATGGACAAATACCCCCCGGAACTACGGTAGTTGTAACAGTAACTGGACATGGATTAAAAGATCCCGAAATAGCTGTAGAAAATTCCAAAGTGAAGTCAGTTGTAATTAACCCAGATATTAGCTCGGTCTTGAACACACTTGAAATTACCTAGGATTATTATGAACAACCCGGTCGGACGTGCATGGAAGACAAATTCAAGGATAGAAATTTTGATACGAGAGCTGTATGGACAGGAACTCAAAATATAGCAAATTCTGCTACTACACCAGTTTTTCTTACTTCTACATATTATTTAGACGACAAAGGATACGCAGATTGGGCAGCAGGCGGCCAACACTCTTCGTTATACAGTAGATTTGCAAATATTAATTCCGAGACAGTAAGCGCTAAGGTAGCTTCATTAGAAGGTGCTGAAGATGGTGAGACTTTTGCCAGTGGAATGGCGGCTATCACTTCTACATTATTTTCACTTCTATCTTCTGGAGATCATATAGTCACATCTCCAGATGTATACGGCGGAACATATGGATTAATGACTAATGAATTACCAAGATTTGGAGTTGAAGTTACTATGTCAGACTTAAGAGATCCATCTTCTTTTGAAGCAGCAATAAAGGATAACACTAAGTTACTTTATGTAGAGACATTGACTAATCCAGTTCTGAAGGTATGTGATTTAGAAGCTATGGCAAAAATAGCCAAAAAACATAACCTCATCGCCATTGTTGACAATACTTTTGCTACTCCTTGGTCTTGTAATCCTATTTCTATGGGATTTGATTTAGTTATAAATTCCGGAACAAAGTATCTTGGTGGTCATTCAGATTTAATTGCAGGAGTAGTAGTCGGGAAGGCAGATCTAATTTCTCAGGTTTTTGATAATAAAACAAGATTCGGCGGTGCTCCAGACCCACATATGTGCTATCTCCTAGAAAGAGGGATAAGGACATTGCATGCCAGAATGCCAATTCATGCCGCAAACTCCGCTGAATTAGCAAGAAGGTTAGAAAAACACCCAATGATTGTAAGTGTCAATCACTCTACACTCCCAAGTTTCCCCGACTATGAAGTGGCAAAAAGAATAATCCCCAAAGGTAGTGGAATGCTATCCTATGTGGTAAAAGGTGGTGATCAAATAGCTCTAAAATATATGAGGGGACTAAAAATAATTTTCGAAGCCACAAGTCTAGGTGGAGTAGAAAGCCTGATAGAATGCCCATTCAATTCTAGTCACATGTTCGTTCCAGAAGATGTGAGAAAAGAATCAGGCGTAGTTCCCGGTTTTGTTAGAATGAGTGTAGGAATTGAAGATGTTGAGGATTTATGGTCTGACATGGAACAAGCTTTAGATTTAGCCTCTAAGGAATTATAGTCTAACTCTTGAGGAATATAAATGGATTATGAAGTTCTAGTGGCTACATTAGCTTTCATAATTCCAATGTGTTTCTCACCAGGCCCAAATAATGTATTGTGTGCAGCACACGGTTCAAGATTTGGCTTTAAATCTACATTACCCCTTATTGGAGGAATGGCAATTGGATGGTCAACTTTAGGAATTATAATTGGATTTTCAACAGACTTCATTAGTGAAAATGAATCAGTTTTTATTTTTTTAACCTATATCTCAGCAACCTATATCGCATTCCTCGGGTATCAAATAATTATATCTAAATCAAATAAGGTTGAGAATCATAATCAAGAAAGACTTGGCCCTAAGACTGGAATTATTCTTCAGATTTTCAATGGAAAAGCGTGGGTCCATTTTTTGGTTTTGATGGTTTCATTTGGAAGTTTGTTTGGATCAGGTCCTACTGCAATAATTGCTTTAGTTATGTTTAATCTTCTTTTCGGACTTCCTGCAGTAATGAGTTGGGCCGCCTTTGGTCATGTTTTGAAAAGAATTTTTGATACACCCGAACAATCAAAAATTTTGAATTTAGTAATGGGTTTTGCCCTAATTGGAGTAGCAGTATGGATTATAATTCCAAAATAACATATCTTTTTGGTGCAGAGGACAGGATTTGAACCTGCGAAGCACTACGCACTGGGACCTCATCCCAGCCCCTTTGACCACTCGGGTACCTCTGCTACGGTATTAGTAAAAATTAGTAATATTTCATTGTGGCGTGAAATCATTTAATATCCGATTAAATTCTATCATCGTTTAACATTCCAAAGTTATGTGACGGGCCTATATATCCAAAATTGTCGTATTTTTTTTCTTTAATCGATAATGTAGAAGATACATAATTAGAGCAAAAATGAGGTGACTAATCGGCAGAAAAATCATATCAATCCTATCTAAATTTACTGTTGAATCATATATCCAAATACTAGTAATAATTCCTACTATCATTCCAAATTTATGTGTGGGAACAGAGAAATCAAATAATGCAAGAATAATCCACACTAGATAAATTGGCCAGCAAACAAAATATGTGAACATTGTGGCGCCCATAATACGACAGCCATCTCCAACACATAGTGCATTTACATTAGTTGAACTAAGTGAAATTATTAGGAATACAGCGGCCATTTGCCACCTCTTCAACATGTCTTCTGATATGCTACTTCACCAATAATATATTCTATCAATTGAGAAAATTCATAAAACCAATAACTGTTACTAGGTATTAATGGAAGAATTGACTTTAGCATTTATTGGTACATTCTTTGCAGCTGCATTGACAGTTCCTGCAGGTTTCGGTCTTTCAACGATGATTACTCCAATTGCACTATTGCTAATGGGGCCCCATGAAGCAGTAGCTGTAGTTGCAATCGTTCATGGTGCACATAATGCTGGAAAGTACTTTGCTTTAAGAGAGAGTGTAAACTACTCCGCATTCAGACATTATGGGATTTGGCTAGTTATTGGATCAATCATTGGTGCTACCTTACAAAACAGTGTACCTCAAGAGCCTCTTTTGGCCTTAATTGGAGTTTTTTTGATATTGTTGCCCTTACTTACACTTAGCGAATCTTGGACAGGATATAGGCTTCCAGAGGCAAACGATAGATTGGGAGGTTTTGGATCAGGATTCATGGGTGGATTATCTGGCCATCAAGGAGCACTTAGAGCAATGTTTCTAACTCGCAGACTTCCAGATAAGATGGTTTATGCAGCTACTGCAAGCGTACTTGCATTGTGTGTAGATTTATCTCGAATCCCAGTTTATATTTTTTTCAGGCCCGAAGAAATTTCTGAGCATTTTATGCTCACCATGATATTAGTCGCCTCAGCTTTATTGGGAGTAAAAACAGGAAAAAAATGGTTAAAATCTATGAAATCTGAAACAATTCAAAATATAGTACTGATTGGAATAATAGCCAGTGGCATTTTTTATGTTTATGAAGCACTAAGTTAAGTTTAATGGATTTTTATTTATCTCCAGGTCCACCAGACATATTATGAGCTACAAGTACATACAAGATAAAACCAGTAATTAATGCATAAACTCCTTTCATCCCGCCCATATCCGAACTGGATGGAAGTAATCCTGATTCCTGAGCCCAAGATAAAACTGCAAACATTATTCCAAATGCAGAAAGAATTAGCCATAAAATGAACAATCTTTGACGATTTTCCACCTTCATAGACCTGTCATCAAATTCTAATAATTAAATTTTTTTTCAATTAAAAATAATATAAAGGCTATTTCCACCAAACTTGATGACTAGAACGTTTTGGGTAATCACATGCCTAACCCGCAAATGCGAGTTGAAGCTAAAGATTCTCTGATTAATATTCTGTCTAATATTCACCCTGAATCAAAGAAAAACTCTTTACGACGAATGATAGATTTTGGTCGTGTATTGGTTGATGGAAATAGAGCAACTCGAGCTAAGGAAATTATTTCTCCAGGGGCAATTGTCGAAATATTATCACGTTCGGAAGCAGATATCCCCCAAAAAAAGCAACATGGCATTCTAGAAGATCCCATAATTCTATACGAGGATGAACAGATTATAGTTGTAGAAAAACCATCTGGACTTCTATCGGTTGCAACTTCTAAGGGAGAGCCAGATACTATGTTTGACCGAGTTCTTCATTGGTCGAAAAGAAATCAAAGAAAAAGAGTATATCTCATTCACCGTTTAGACCGAGAAACATCGGGTTGTTTAATTCTCGCTAAATCTCCAGAAACTAGAAAATTTTTACAGTCACAATTCCAACAAAGATCGATTAAACGAATTTATCATGCAGTAGTATTAGGAAAACCTCCCACTAATTCAGGTATATCGACATCTAGGATAAAAGAGAGTAAGAATAAATTAGTGAGACTAGTTCCAAATAATGAAAAATCTGGAAAAGAGGCTATAACTATCTGGAAAACTGTTAAAGAAGCATCAATCAATAGTTTAGTCAGAATAAAAATCGAAACAGGAAGAAGGGCCCAGATTAGGTTACACATGAGCGAGCTCGGATGCCCAGTAATTGGGGATAAAATATATGGAATAGGCAAATCCAGCGTAAGCAGATTATGTTTGCATGCATCGGAGTTAAAATTCACACATCCAAACGGCCGAAAAATTACCGTTAAAAGTAAAATCCCAGACAAAATGTTATCCGAACTAAATCGAAAATCAGTTTAAATCACCTAATCGACCTACACTTTATTCGTGAAGCAGTCTATGGCACCTCGTGTCACCCGGCAACAAGAGAACATATGCGGTTCGGGTAAATGGTAAATTAGCGGAAGAACTTGCGTGTTCTAGATTAAGTGTAGAAGTAACAGAACCTGCTACAATTCAGGATATTATAGACGAAATTAAATTTAGATATCCGGATTCCGCTAATACTATACTCGCCGCAATACCTTTCTGTGCAGGAAATCACAAATCTCCAAATGAGAAAATCAGCGCAGGTCAAGAGATTACACTTTTGATGCCGGCTGCAGGTGGCTAGGATGTGAAAATATGATGAAAGATGAAAAAGGGAAAGAAACAGTATATGTTAACGAATACACAGATGGAGTTTTAGATCCAGATAAACCAATGTTAGGTCCAGTTAAGGATGGCGGACATATCATTGCAAATACAGCTCCAGGATGCTGGGGGCCAATGATTACCCCAGAATTACGAGGTGGTCACGAGGTAACAACACCAGTATATGTGGAAGGAGCAGAAATAGGAGATGCAGTTGCAATCAGAATTAAGGATATTTCAGTTACTTCGATAGCAACATCCTCAGGTAATGATTACTGGGTAGATGGCTTGTATATGGGCGATCCATATGTTGCAAAATATGATCCAGATAATGATGAACTCAATCCACAAAGTTACGTAGATGGAATAGGTGAGGATGCTGTAAAATTCAAATCAACTGGAAAACCTGCTAGCCCGTTTAAATTTACAAATGGATACACAATAGCCTTTGATAATAATAGAAATTTGGGAGTTACAGTCGACAAAAGTGCCGCAGAGAAGATAGCGAATGATGCGAAGCATTATGCCGCGATGCCCGAAAACGCAATTCAACACTCAATTCTAACTTTTCATCCTCATCATTTAGTAGGACTTGTTGCAAGACTTAGACCTTTCATGGGTCAACTCGGAACTTGCCCATC
Organism: Euryarchaeota archaeon UBA36; assembly: GCA_002496485.1. Classification (GTDB taxonomy): domain Archaea; phylum Thermoplasmatota; class Poseidoniia; order Poseidoniales; family Thalassarchaeaceae; genus UBA36. The sequence continues at coordinate 7,831 of DAJW01000061.1, read as the reverse complement.
CATGGCTATGCCAGATTCTCATAATGCTGGAGATTTCGGAACCTTTCTTGTAGGCGCACCACATCCTCAAGCAATCACAGCTGAAGACCTCCATCATCGAACAGATGGACACATGGATATAGATGCGGTAAGAGCAGGATCAATTTTGATATGCCCTGTCAAGGTTCCTGGTGGTGGAATCTACATGGGAGACATGCACGCAATGCAAGGCGATGGTGAGATAGCTGGACATACTACCGATGTTTCTGGAACCGTGACATTACAAGTACACGTCCTTAAAGGACTAAATATAGATGGACCAATTATATTCCCGGTAGAAGAAGATTTACCATTTTTAGCAAAACCATTTTCTAAGGAAGAAAAAGCCTTAGCAGAGAAAGTAGCAGGAAATTGGGGAATGACGGAAGTTGAAGATTCGATGCCAATTTCCATTGTAGGATCAGGCCCAGATCTTAATGCTGCAACAGAAAATGGACTTGAAAGAGCAGCAGAACTTCTTAATGTTGAAGTCCCCGAAATACGCAATAGAGCTACGATTACAGGATCCATAGAGATTGGTCGACATCCAGGAGTCGTTCAAGTGACTTTCCTTGCACCATCTGATAAATTGAAAAGTCTGGGGCTTCTAGAATTTGCCAAAGATTTGTATTAGAAAAAAATCTATCATGAGATCTGAAGTATGTTATATTCATGAATGATAAGCCTTCTCAATTGTTATGAAGAAAGGTAAACCAGACTGGTGGGATAGTGCTGTAAATCAACTATCCCAAGATCCGTCCATTGGCAAAATAGTTAGAAAATTTAAAGATGAACATCTTATAGGACGTGGAGACATCTTCCAGACATTGGTTAGAAGCATTGTTGGACAACAAATCTCCGTAATAGCTGCAGATTCAATACACAGTAAGTTAGTTACAAAATGCGGTGACATAAATAGAAAAGCAATCAGCGCCTTAACTATCGATGAGCTTGCATCCTGTGGTTTGACACGACCTAAGTGCCAATATATACAAGGAATTGCATCGAGCAACATCCCACTTCTCCCTAAGAACTATGAGGAAATGAGCGACTCTGAATTAATTTCACATCTAACTCAATTCAGAGGAATTGGTCCTTGGACGGCTGAGATGATGCTAATTTTCTCATTAATGAGAAAAGACATCCTCAGCTTAGGAGATTTGGGTGTTGTTAAGGGTATACAGAAAATAGCGCCTGAAGCTAAAACAAAAACTCAACTCGAGAAAGTCGCAGATGCATGGAAACCATATCGAAGTGCAGCGTGCTGGTTTTTATGGAGATCCTTAGACCCCGTCCCAGTAGAATATTAAAATCTAAATTTAGAAATTTTTGAATAGGATGATTAAGAACACAACTACTCAAATTATAAGTAATTAATGAAATTAGAAACATTATGAAAATCAAGGTTGGAGATCCAACTCCAGAATTTATTTTACCAGCTATAGATGGAACAGATTTTGATATGTCTTCGACTAAAGGAAAAAGAGTAATTTTTACATTTTTTAGATTCTCCACATGTCCGTTTTGTAATATCAGAATAAATAGAATAATTAAGAGATGGGATGAATTTTCAGATGATATTCAGATGATTGGAGTTTTTGATGCAGAAATCGAGGAATTAAAGAATAAAATGAAAAAACATAACCCTCCATTTACAGTAGTTGCAGATAGTTCCTATGAACTCTTTCTCAAACACGGAGTTGAAAAATCATTTTTTAGATTTTTATTAGGCGCTCTAAGGTCACCAATTACATTCCTTCAAGCTACTTTCAAAGGATACTTTCCCAATACATTTTCAGTAAAAAAAATGTCAACAATTCCCGTCGATATTCTCATTAATGAAGAAGGTACAGTAGTCGAGGCTCACTATTGTCGAGATACTGTAGATCACATACCTATAGAAAAATTAATTTCTTTTTCTAATGGTCAGTAATTTTCAAATTGATAAAATATAGATACAATCCATATATCACAGAACTATGGCAGAGCCGTCGTTACCATTTTCTATTGAATCTTCTAAGGTTGTTATTTTAACTGGAGCTGGAATTTCAGCAGAGTCTGGAATAAAGACCTTTAGAGATAATGACGGATTGTGGGAAAATCACAAAGTAGAAGATGTTGCAACTCCAAATGCATGGAATCAAAATCCTGAATTAGTTTGGAAATTCTATCAACAAAGGAGAAAACAGCTATTAGAAGTACACCCCAATCCTGCCCACAATGCCTTAGTTAATTTATCATCAGTTTCTAAGGAATTTGTATTAATCACGCAGAATGTTGATGATTTGCATGAAAGATCCGGGTCAAAAAATGTAATCCATATGCACGGCGAATTAAGGAGATTAAAATGCGAAAAAACAAGAATAAGCCAAGATAGAATGTCCAAGAAAGATTTACAATCAGAATTTATTTACTGTAATTGCTGCTCCATACCTAAAAAAATGAGGCCCGATATTGTTTGGTTTGGAGAAGAACCTTATCAATTGAATAAAATTTTTGAAAATATTGAAGATTGTGACCTGTTTGTAGTTATTGGAAGTTCAGGACATGTTTATCCAGCCGCAGGGTTGGTAAATTTAGCATCCAAATTTGGTGCATACACAATTATTTTTAATCTAGAACCGCCTATTAATTCTCATGCATTTGATGAAATAATTACTGGTCCCGCTGGTATTACTTTGGATAAATGGGTAAATACAATAATAAAAAATTATGAAAATTCAGAATTATGAAAACCATGAATGTTTACCGAAATGATTTCTTGGGACCTCTTCATTATTTTTTAGGTAATAATCAATTCCTTTCAATACACAATTTAGATAAAACTTAAGTTTAGGTACTACATAAAAATTGAATGTTAAGAATTTTGTAAATTTTCCCATATTCTCTAGTTCATGTGGATAGACAGTAATTTTTATTTCAGTCCTATTACTTGTAATTTCTTTTATCTCCCATGAAACATATGACTGTCTACCACCTTTTTTTCCAATTATTAGCGAGTATCCTTTTTTTGGATTCCAATCAATGAAATCTCGTATATATTCAATTCCATTAACATAAACTATCTTATCAATATGTTTCTTATCATCCCAATCAATTACATTATTTGTTTTACAAAAAGGATGGCACTTTTCAAGATACCCCGGTGAGCTAATTAATTCCCACAAATGGCCTATATTGAAGTTAATTCTAAGTGAACATGATATGGATTTTCTTTTCTTATATGACTCAATAATCTCTGAATTATTTACAAGGACAGCATTCATATTTTATTTAACTCCGAATTATAAAGTTGTAAGTTTAGGTTTTTCTAATTACTACGATTAGGTAAAAATGGAATTAAATTTCCAGCTAAAGCTTCTAAATTTCTAGTCTGAATCCAAACTTTACCCGATCCCGAGAGCTGAAGAATAAACCCTTCTCCACCAAAGACGGTTGTTTTTAATCCACCAGATGGAGCAACCCCATAGCTAATTCCTTTAGTAAATGCTACCAAGTGCCCATTATCTACAATTATTGGATTATTTGGGGTGACATTCAATTCTTTGATTGCTCCATATGCAGTATAGAAAATCAATCCATCTCCTCCAGATGAATGTGCTCTAAGAAAGAATGCGCCCTCTTTAGAAAAGAGCGATTTCGCTCCCTGAAATTTAGTATCAGTCTCAACATTTTGAGAACTAGCCATGAATGATCCACCTTGAAGATACAGCTCCTCTTCACTACCCAATTCAAATGTAGAAATGTCACCCGGCGCCGAAGAAGCAAGCGAAATCCATCCACCTGAAGGTCCAGCTGTATATGTATTAACGAAGAAAGACTCTCCACCTACCACAGCTTTGAACAATCCTTTAATCAATCCACCAGAAGTTGCCCTACCCGTACTCACTGAAATATCAGCAGATTGAGCTACCATGGCTCCAGGTTCAACTTTTATCGATTCTCCAGGTTCTAAATTTACTGTCAGTAAAGTAAACGCTGGCTTAAATTCATAATCAATATCCATAATAATTCTAATTACCATTATTTTATAATTGAATTGGTTAAATGATAATACAATAGATAATCAACCTATCCATCAACCCATAATCATGCTCCCTTCGTTCAATGTTTTAGGTGGGAAATTAGAAACATGCTCTTTGGACCCTGTAACAGGTTGGTATCGAGATGGATGCTGTAATACCGATAGAAATGATAGAGGGCTCCATACTGTATGTTGCATAGTCAGTGAAGAATTTTTACA
>DAJW01000061.1:0-3178 GCA_002496485.1 Euryarchaeota archaeon UBA36 | reverse complement strand
CTTAAACCCGGTGACAGATGGTGTGTTTGTGCAAGAACGTGGAATGAAGCCGCAAACGAGGGAGTTGCCTGCCCAGTAGTACTGGCATCTACTCACGAAGAGACTCTACAGGTAGTTCCTATAGAATTACTGAACAAATATTCACACAAATAAGTAATATAAACACAGGTAGAGTAGGATCGATATGAGTAAGAGAATTTTTGTGAAGATTTTGACGGATCCCGAAGTAGATTTAAGAAAATGCGTAGTAGGATTAGCTTGTGCTGCCCAAGCAATAAATGATAATCATAGAGTTGATATATTCTTTGCATCTAATGGAGTAAAACTACTCCAAACTAATTATCTAAAATCAATTAACGAAACTTTAGATTTACCAGACGACCAATCCATAAAATTGATGTCAACAATTATACAAGGAGCTGAAAATATCTACTGTTCTACTGGTTCACAAGCAGCCAATGGTATTAATCCGGATAATGCTGAAGGTATACTCTTGGATGGTTGGGATGAATGGATGACATGGAGTGGACCACCCGGTGTTATTGAACTAAGTATTAAATCGGATACACAACTAATTTACTAGCGAATTTTGATAACATAGATTCATATTCACTAATCCATTGCTATATTTGTGGTTGATAGCTATGAAGAGCCTAGATTTGAGGTTATCTCGAGATTTTCAGGATTTGAAATAAGGAAATATTTTGACTCAATTCAGGCAATAGTGGAAACTAAAGGTAGAGATTGGCAAAGCTCAACTGATGGATTCAGGAGAATTGCAGGATATATTTTTGGCAGAAATAAAAGTGAACAGAGAATTGCTATGACTACTCCAGTATTTTTTTGGAATGACAATGAAAAATCGATGATGGCATTCATAATGCCATCTGCATATTCCATGAGCGATTTACCACAACCAAATGATGAAGGAATCAAATTAGAAAAAATTCAAGGAAAAAAATTTGCTGTTCTTAGATTCTCAGGACTATCCAGATTAAAAAAAACTGAACGCTTAATTAAAAAACTTGAACAATTAATGCATGGTGAAAATCTTTCACCATCAGGACCTACATTAATTGCAATTTATGATAATCCCACAACTACACTACCATTTTTGAGAAGAAATGAAATTTTAATTCCAATTAACTAACATTAAATCTTGGTTTTTTTAAGACAAAAAAGAAATTGAATCCCCAACAGAAATTTTTCCTTCAACCAATACTCTTGCTAACCATCTAGACCATCCAAATTCCAAAGTATGGTCAATTCTTGAGAATTTTCTATCATTAAAAGATCCACCAATCTTACTACATGGGGCACAAGGTTCACTTAGCTGAATTATACACTCTCCAACTGATATCTTCATTCCTTGTTTCAATTTACTCCAATCTATACCTTCAACAGTTAGATTTTCTCCAGTGCTACCAACTTTGATTGGATGACCTTCTTCCTGCAAGAGATGTATTATTTCCAAGGAAAATAAAGTGATAGCTCTGTCTAAGTCTCCACCACCTTTGGACATACGGAATTTATTGAAGTCCCCTTCCATCCCTTGAAATAAAATATTAACTTCGTTGATTGGAAATTTCGGAACACCTCCATCAGAGCTAATATTAATTGAATTCAAAATTCCTCTCATAATACACCCGAACAGTCAATGAGTTATTATTAATCCGCAATCATTATGGAGAGGGAGCGTAAAGCTACTTTGGTACTATTTTTAGTTTCATTTGTATGGGGGATGACGTTTATATGGATGGAACAGGCATTAAGAGCAGCAAACTCTACTACTCCAGAATTAGATGATAGATGGGTAGTGATGCACTTCGTAGCGGGAAGATTCGTAATAGCTACCATTCTTGCATTAATTTTACTCCCACAGACAAGAAAAGGATTTAGTGATCCTAAAACTCTGAAGGGTGGTGCTTGGCTAGGACTAATTGTTGGCGCTGGATATATGACTCAAATGATAGGACTGACTGATGCTTCAGTAACACCGGCCGTTTCTGCATTCATCACTTCGTTATATGTTGTATTTACTGCAATTATCGGTGTCTTTTTGGGCAGACAAGCTCTAACAATGTGGACAATTATTGGTATTTTTCTAGCAACATTTGGAGCAGGTTGGATTTCGGGTCCACCCCAAATTGAATTTGGGTGGGGGGAGTGGTTGACAGTCATTGGAGCATATATTTTCGGTGCCCATATTATTGCAACAGATAGAGTTACGAAAGAGATTGACCCATTACAAGCAATAGGCCCAATGATGGTAACAATTGTTTTGTCTGCGGGCATGCTCTTATCATTATCAATTCTTCAAGGCGGAGATAAAGAAATATATTCTAGTCTGCTGGAATTAACTTCAGATCACAAATACATCATTCCACTTTTTCTTTGCGGATCTCTAGGGTCTCTCTTTGCATTAGGGGCTCTAAATTATTATCAAAGAGATATTACTCCCGTTCGCGCTGCATTAGTTTACGCATTTGAACCAGTTTGGGCCGGTATAGTTAGTTTATTATTGGGCTTTGAGGGAGAAGTTACTATGTGGCTCTTTATTGGAGCAGGAGCTCTATTATTAGGAAATATTATTGTCGAACTGGAAGAGGTACTCGACCAAATATTCGGAAAAAATAAATCTCATAATAAAAATAGGTGATTAGTTGAATTCTCAAAATAATATTCCCCATGTTTTCCTAATCGGAGTTCCCAAAGCTGGAACTACTTGGCTGTCAAAAATATTAGGACAACATCCCGACATATGTTTTTCAAACCCTAAAGAACCAAATTTTATTGCTTTCCATAAAGGAACATTCAAAAGAATTGTAGATGAACCTAATTGGAAGGAATATGAAGAATATTTTACGGGAGAAGGACTTCGAATAGATGGCTCAATTCATGCTTTTGCTTGTCCTTTAGCGCCGGAAAGAATAGCCGAAAGATTTCCCAATTCAAAGTTTATTTTATGTTTGAGGGAACCAGTTTCTAGGACATTTAGCCATTGGAAGATGATAATTGATACCCTTGAAGATAAAAAATATAACTGTAATTGGTCCGATTTCATAACAGCATGGGAAGATGACAGATTACGTTGTGATTCACTCTATGCAACTTCAATGGAAAGGTGGTTGAAATATTTCCCTAGAGAAAAATTTCTAATTATCAATAGTGAATCTTT
>DAJW01000125.1 GCA_002496485.1 Euryarchaeota archaeon UBA36 | reverse complement strand
CCCTGTATCTACCTTCAATTTCTTAGCCATGAATATGGGTATGGGTTAATCCTATTATTACTTCTCTTTTCTTAGTTTTTTTATAATTTCATAATGATCTCCAGCAACATGTTCTTGTCCCAGTTTTTCTAAGGCTACCCAAGATGCTTCTGCAGCATCGTCACCCCCCAAGGGCACTACATTTTCATCAACAATTATCGAATAAAAAATTGTAACGATGTGCTGACGCGGATCCCTTTTTGGATCTCCATGTACTGCAAACAAAGTTGGACTATGTCCAGTAACATTAGCCTCTTCCTTCAATTCTCTTAAAACAGCATCTTCAGGATTTTCACCAATCTCTACGAATCCGCCTGGGAATGCTAATCTTCCTTTCCATGGATTAAATTTTCTTTTAATCATTATAGCTTCAATTCTACTATTTACATATCTTGTAACAATTGCATCTACGGTTAATGCAGGATTTTGATATTCTTTATTCACCAAATCTACGCCTCCTAAACTGATAATTTTCTATGGCATCATATAAATCAGATTTCGAAAATGACGGCCAGTGAACCTCAGAGAAATACAATTCTGCGTAAGCAATTTGCCATAGTAGGAAATTTGATACTCTTTCTTCACCACTAGTACGAATCACTAAATCAGGATCTGGGATATCTGAATCATACAATCTTTTGGAAATCTGATTAGTATCAATTTCATCCAATCTAATCTTACCCGATTCAAAATCAGTAGCTATGTTCTTGACAGCATCAACAATTTCTTCCCTTCCACCATATGCAAGGCATACGGTAAAAACAAAATTAGAATATTCGGAAGTCCTATTTTCCGCTAAAATAATTGCATTCCTAACTCTCTCAGGTAGGCTTTCAATTCTTCCTACAGCCCTCACTTTAACTTTCTTTGAATGAATTCTCGGGTCTTCTGAAATCTCAGTTAATCCTGTAACGTATAAATCATACAATGAATCAAGCTCATCATTATCTCTAGAAGACATATTTTCTGTAGATAGCGCATAAACTGTGAGATAAGGTATTTCTAGGTCAAGTATCCAATCCATTACTTGTTTCAACTTTTCTTTTCCCTTTTGGTGGCCAATATTTTTTCCTACACTTTTATTCCATGCAAATCTTCTATTACCATCCATAATTATAGAGATATGCTTTGGAAGAATGCCTTTCGAAATCCTCTCTCTTTGTCTTCTAACTCTAACTCTATCAATTCTAGAAACAATACTCCATGCCATTTTAGAATTAGAAATAATATTTGCTGGAATCGCAATGACTCTATACTTTAACAACCACTTAGCAAATCGATCAATTCCACTACCGATTCGACTACGTCCCTTTGCCACATTACAGGCCAAAGCGATTTCACAGTTAAGGACAACTAATTTTTTCACCTAAATAAATTATAATCCGAAATAAATTCAGTATTTTCTATTTTTTTCAATAACCCTCTTTCTGGATTTACAACTATCACTTCTCCACAAACTTTCCAAACATCCATGTCATGAATACTATTTCCTGCGTATCCGAATCCCTTTTCGCCAAATCTAGATACTAATGCTTCCGCTTTCTTACTCCCTCTAAGATTAAAATCTCCATCGGAAGCCATAACATCGGAAAATAGACCGACATATCCTGCAATCTGTTCTGCCACAATCCTATCCGATGCAGTTGCAAGAATTATCTCTCGACCCTTTGCGTGCTCTCCTGTCAACCAATCAAGAAATTCGGTGTGATATCTCAACTCACTAGGATTAAATTTGAGATTACTAGCTAGCACTCTTTTCCATTCCGCTCTTCTACCACTTACTTCATTTCTAATGAGAGTAAATAATAGCCATGGCTTTCTCAAAATTACTTTACGGATACTAATCCAACTCATATCGGAGAGAATTAAAGTTCCATCCATATCTACAGCTAGAGGAATCTCCTGAGTAGCCACATTCATGAATAACCCTTGGGTGTTTATAATACAAGTCTTTTGACCGATTAAATCAAGTCTGATACTTCTTCGTGGGCATATGACCGCATGGAATGGAGAGTGGAGGCCTTCTGCTATGAAGGGGATTGAATCTGACTCCGCTGCTCCTAAAGGTTTTAGAAATCTAACTTTAGCTGGTTTAGGATTAAAATGTGAGATTATAGAACCTATCCAATTATCGAATATTGAAGATTGGGATTTCTTAACATCTGAATTAGAATCTTGGGGACAGGTTCCCGAAAGTAAAAGCATTAATTCTATTTCTACCGAGGAAAAAAATCGCGGATTAGTAGCTTTAATTTCCGCAGAAAATGAATGGATAGCTGATTTCTTGCCTTGGAATCGCGATAGTCAATTGAGCATGATTTCTGAGGCTAAAATTAGTGTTTCTATACCTTATATCGGAGGATATAAGTGGGAAGGAAAAGATATTATTGCCTTCAGGAAAAATCAAAAAAAAGATAATACAATACTAGAAAAATTAGAATCTACAATAAAACAAAATGATGTAGAAAATACAAATAAAATACTATACAAATGTGGTAGTGTTCTAGGGCAGTATCATTCAGAGGTAGAGTCAATTCTCACTACTCCTTACGATCACAAAAGATGGAATAGTAGGATAGAATCGTTAGAGGAAAAACTCAGGGCTAGCTTCATTTGGAGGGGTAAATTCTCGAAGAAAACACCATGTATTATCAGTTTGAGAGATGTTCGTTTTTCAGATTTCCAATCAGGAAAGATAGCAATTAACAGACCAAGACTGTCCGATTGTTTAGAAGTTCCAAATTGTGATTTTCCTGCTATAAGGGATCTCTCTTCATTAATTCATGATCTATCTAGGATGATATACAGACTCAATGATAGAATCGACATTACAAGTCTACGATCATCACTTATTGAAGGTTGGAAATCAACAGCTCCAGAAAATTGGGCATCAAAGGAAGCTTTCTATGCCTATTATGGTGGACTTGTTATTTGGGAATATGAACAATGTCTACTGGATGTTATCGAGGCTACAGCAAACCAATCTGGACCTCCAGAGCCCGCAATTACTACACTAGCATATGTCAAGTCATTTCAGAAAAAAATGTTCAATAACCGTACAATTGCAATGTTAGGATGGATGGGTATGTTCTTCGGAGCAAGCTCAATAATTAATTCAATTCCCTTCGAACTCATGGATCTGCCAATTCCGTTAATCTTTTTTACAGGCGGATTTGGACTGTTGAAATATTATCAAAAACTATCTCCTCCACCTGAATTTCCTCTTAATAAGTCCTTTTTATGACTCCATTTTTATAAGAGTAAAATTGCGGAATTCCAGTAGGAATTTCTAGGTGAACAATTTGTTCTGGAGTAATTTTCTCAATATACATTACAATCGATCTCAATGAGTTACCATGCGCAGAAACCATTACATTATTTCCATTAACCAAATCAGAAATAACTTCTTCCTCAAAGTATGGAATTGTTCTTGCAGCCGTCATTTCTAAGCTTTCTCCTCCGGGTGGCGGAATATCGAAAGATCGTCTCCAAATTTTCACTTGCTCTTCACCATGTATTTCAGCGGTTTCCTTCTTGTTTAGTCCTTGTAATGATCCATAATTCCTTTCATTTAAATTAGAATTCTTTTTGATAATTGGGTTAGAAATTTTGTTATATTCTAGAATAATTTCAGCTGTTTTTTGAGCACGAACAAGGTCACTGGTATGGACAATATCAATTTTAATTCCTGCAAGGTTAATTCCTGCTTCTTTAGCTTCTTCTTCTCCTTTTGTAGAGAGCTCAACATCTATCCATCCAGTAAAACGATTCGCCGCATTCCAAATTGATTCGCCATGTCTAATCAATATCAACTGAGTCAATATATCACATACCTATTTTCTCTGTCTAGGCTCATGGAATGAGATATTACATTCTTCAGCAGAGACCTTAGCTAGTAACAGAATTTCCTCTTTAAATTCTCTTTGAGTCTCCCCGCTAGATTTACAATAAAAATTTCCCGAAGCAGTTATTTTTGGCGGTAAACTATCAGTAATCTTTACCCAAGAATCTTCATGCATTATAGCTCGTTCATCAGACAAAACCTTCTCGAGTAATACCTCGCAAAATTTCTTGAGTGATTGTTTATCTGAGTCATCTTCAAATTGAAAATTTGGTCTTATTCTCCTAAATCTCCTTAAACTAAAATTCTCAACCGGTGAGTTAGTAATATTAGAATTAGGTACCGTAACTATGGTATCATTTCCCGTTCTTATCATAGTTGTTCTAAGTCCTATATTTACTACTTCACCTTCAATCCCTTCGACAATGATCCAGTCACCAACGTTGAATGGCTGATCAACTAATATCGAGATTGCCCCAAATATATTTGCTACTGAGTCCTTTGCCGCTAATGCTAGAGCAAGACCAGTAATCCCCAATCCCGCTATTAAACCATTCAAATCCATTCCTGCGAGACCAGCAAGGATGAAAACACCCCCAACAAATACTGCTAATCTCCCTACTGATTCTGCCACACTCGCTAAAGATTTTCTAGCAGCGATATCATTTCCTTCAACCACTATGAATGCATCTAGATAATCGACTAATCTATATGCCGCTACGAGCATCAAAATAACGAATGCAGCCCAACTTATATTCGAAATTGAACTCATCAATTCACCATTCCAAATAGGGGTTGAGTTATTAGTAATCCATTCTATAGATATGTGGAAAATCAAAAATCCAATCATCCATGCTAATGATCTTGGGGCGAAAAGAGTTCTACCATCAATCCTATCAGTTTTTGATAATATATTCATTAAGATTGGAAATAAATATCTTCTTGCAATAATTCCAGATATTAGACTTAATGCTATGATGACTAAAAGAATAATCAATGTTCCATTCGAAAAACCTACCAGTTGTTCTTCTCCACTCAAAAAATCATCTAGGGCGCTCATGTAATTAATCCACATGCCCCATAACATAAATATAGCTCGATTCAACGTACTAAATTCCGGACGATTCAAGACCTATCGGCTTCTCGGGACATATAGATGGATGACGAAAATTTGTTCCAAGTAAATAAAAATCCAATTTTTCGTACTCGTGTACCTGTATTAGCTCTATTAATGCCCTTATTCCTATCACTATTCTCACCAATGGCTCAATTCAGTGTGGAAGTTCAGGCACAAGAAAACCCTGCTGGTGTATCTCCAGAAGATATTTGGTCTCAAGACTACATAAACCAAGTCTTTCCTTGGGGGCAGCATGGAAATCCAGATTTAACTCAGTTCCGTGATTATTATGATTATTTCTCGATGAAAGAGAGGATGCAGACATTGGCCGCATATTATCCCGAATTCTTACAATTCCATGAGGGACTTCTAGGTGGAGTTAATGCTCGAGGAGTTCAAATGACATTAGATGACTACAAGGGATGGCATTACAATCATCCTAGTCCATGGATTAAAATCACTGGAAATGTTCAGGGTGGAGATTATAATCCATTCAATGACGACGACGGAAACTATGCAGATCGTCCTGATGTAATGTTAGTTGGTAATCATCATGCTAGGGAATGGATGTCCTATGAAGTTCCAATGTTTTTTTTGGAAACTGTTGCACATTATTATGGAAAAGCTGGAATTGATAATGATGGAGATGGTTTAGTTGATGAAGATGGATGGGATGGCATTGATAATGATGGAGACTGCTTATCTCTAAATTCATCCAATCAAGATAGTAATAATGACGGAAATCCTTGTGGACCAGGAGATTTGGGGGTAGATGAAGATTTTAGTGAACAATTTATCACTGATATGGTTAATACCAGAGAAATATATCTAATACCTATGTTAAATGTGGATGGAAATCGATATGATAGAGAAGTATTCTGTGGTGAGGAAGCATACGACGGATGCGATTCTAATTCACCCGGATGGAGAAAAAATCTCAGAGATAATACCGTAACTGGATTCACTCCTATTCCTGATACAGATGAGGAAGTTAATGATGGCTGTGATGGCGTCGATTTGAATAGGAATTATCAGTTTGAATGGGGACTCCTAATTGGAGTTACTCCTGTCCCCGGAGTATGTACTTTCGGCGATCCAGATGTGGCTCAGACATATCCTGGTCCATTGGATACTGTAGATAATGATGGAGATGGACGAGTCAATGAGGACCATGTCGATGGAGTAGATGATGATGGTGACGGATTAGTTGACGAAGACTGGATTGGTGGAAATAGTGAACCGGAAACAAAATTTATCCAAGATCTCACAGAAATGAACGATGATGATGGTGATGGGGCATCTGACTTCAAGTCGACCTTATCTTGGCATTCATATTCTGAACTGGTACTATGGCCATGGGGCCATTGTAACGACTGTGTGACTACCGATGATGAATATCTGGTCTATCACGGAAATAAAATGGGAGAGATGACAGATTACGAACCAATGCAATCTTCCGATTTGTACGCTACTCAGGGCGACTTCTGTGATTGGCATTATGGGGTACATCAATCATACTGTTACACAATTGAGATTGGTAATAATTTTCATGAGCAGCCTGAGGATATCGCTCATATTTCCGTAAGGAATCTAGGTGTACCGTTCTACATGCTCGAGATTGCTGATGACCCAAGATATAGGGCAATTGTTGGAATTGAAAATACAACAAACTCACAATACCTTGAAGCGCCCGAAGATGTTACTATTCCATCAAGTGGAGAGATCCCGATAGGATTATGCCTAGATCAAACATTCCCTTTCACTCCTGATGTAAATAAAACACATCTAATGTGGAGATTTGTTGAACCTACAAGGCAGCAGGATGACTTTGGACCAACAGAATGGGTTTCAGTCCCATGGTCCAGAGCTCAATTTAATGACACAAATCAGGACTGTCTGCTCAAAGATAATTCCAACGGAACCAGAGTCGAAGCCAATATTCCAATTCCAGATAATCTAGTAGGTAAAATTCAGTATAAGGCAATGCTGGGGACTATCAATGGCGCTTTCCCATTCACATACCCGACTGTAGAGGATGGTGGAAACTACTATGAAATATTCCTCCCTTATCGTGCAAATTTCGGTTCTGCAATCCTTAGCGTTCTTATGTTTCTGATCATAGCTAGTTTCGTTTGGGGTGGACTAGGTTTCTCCCTTAGTCAAATGTTTTCAGAGGATGAAAAAGTTTTGGGAATGCCTGATTCAGAATTAGAAGATTAATTTGGTGATAAAATGAATCCTCAGTCAGAATCATCTAGTGACGAATTTAGTGGCAGATTGGGTTTGATTTTTGCTACAATCGGAGCTGCAATAGGTACCGGGAATATTTGGAGATTCCCTAGAATGGTTGGAGCTAATGGAGGGGGCTCATTTTTGATTCCATGGTTAATTTTCTTATTCCTTTGGTCAATTCCTTTGATAATTGCAGAATTTGCACTCGGAAAAAGAAGTAGAGTTGGAACTGTTGGAACCTTCCGAATTTTTGCCGGAAAAAAATTTGCTTGGATGGGACTTTGGACGGCATGGATTTCTACCGCAATAGGATTCTATTATGCCGTAGTAACAGGATGGTGTATTAATTACTTCCAAACCGCTATCAGAGGTGGACTCGGAAGTGAAGTCGATACAACTGAAGTTTGGAATAATTTTCTACAATCTCCTGAGCAAGTTATTTTTTTCCAGGCTATTGCTGTTTTGATAACCATGGCGGCTATTTGGGGGGGTGCTAAGGCTATAGAGAAAGCTAACGTTACTCTGATGGTTTCGTTGTTTATTCTACTATTTACTGCTTTATTTCTGGCATTCGTCATGGATTTGAGAGATGGTAGTCTAGACGGATTTGTGTACATGTTCAGTATTCAACCTGAATATTTGTTAGAACCAGAGACTTGGATAAATGGGTTATCTCAATCAGCTTGGTCTTGTTCAGCTGGAATGGGAATGGCAATAACTTATTCAGTTTACATGAGAAAAGATGAAGATACCACTTTGAATGCTGCAACAATGTGTTTTGCTAACAATAGCATCAGTATAATAGCCGGACTTACTGTAATGATGGCAGTATTCTCAGTAGCCGATGATCCTTTGGGAGCAGTTTCTGGGGGAAGTTCAGCAATTACATTTTTAGTTCTACCAGAGGTTTTCGCACAAGCACCTGGTGGGCCAGTGGTACAATTATTGATGGTAACCGTATTCTTCCTAGCACTATCTTTTGCTGCACTGACTTCTATGATTTCAACAGTTGAATTGTGTGTAAGAAATTTCGTAGATCATGGGTATGATAGATCAAAATCTGTCGGGCTAACGACTTTGGCTATTTTCCTATTTGGGCTACCAAGTGCTATGATTTGGATAAAGGTAGACTCTTCAACTGGAGTTGCATTTCCAGAATTCTTAGAAGTACAAGATCATATCTGGGGTTATGGATTAATGTTTAGTGGTCTTTTCATAGCATACACGATATGGAAATATGGATGGAATAGATATCAAAATTGGAGAGTAGAGAATGATATCGATGAATTCGATTTCAGGGATTATTTAGATTACGGAGTTTCAGGATTCAGAGATGATTTCATTAATACTGGAGATAATGATTGGTGGATAGGAAGGTGGTGGGACTACATAATGTATCTTGGATTCCCAATCATGTTTTCCGTACTAATGTTATCATATTTTACCGATTTGTTAGCCAATGTAGATGATCCTTGGAATCCAGCAAACCCACATGGAATTTCAATAATTTTACTTTTCTGGGGAATTACAGCAACATTATTTATTGGATTTAACAAATTCCTAGTTTCCAGGCCACTGTACAGAAATGTACCAGAAGGCGCGCAAGTTCCCATCGACATGCTACCTGGTGGATCCGATTCATTAGTTCTAGAGGTTGGCGATAATCCCAATCACAATGTAGATTCAAAGAATCAAAAAAATATGAAACAAATTGATTCAATTATTGACGCAGAAGTTGCCTAGGTTCGGATAATATGCCCGAATTCGCACGTTGGGAAATGCATTGGTCAGAAGTTTCAGTTTTTGATAGAAATGCTATCGCATTGGGTATCGATGAATGGGAATTAATGAATTCTGCAGCGAACGAATTAGTGAAAGAGATAACTAAATCTTCAATTGGTAAGGACGTACTTTTCATTTGTGGACCAGGAAACAATGGTGGTGATGGATTTGTAGCATCAAAGAGATTACTTCAACTAGGATGGAATGTAGGAATTTTAGCTAGTCACGATTATTCTAAGACTAAAATTTCATCAAAAGCTAGGAGTGAAATCGATGATAAAATTATTCATGTTTGGCCTAAAGTTCCTGATCATGAATATTCTTTGATTATTGATTGTTTGCTGGGGGCTGGTTCGTCAGGATATGGAATTCCTCTTCGCTCACCAATCAATGAAATCGTTTCGTGGATTAAGAGTAAATCAATTCCAATTTTATCATGTGATATTCCTACAGGTCTTGGCGGAAAAAATGCCCTTATTCCAGTAAAAACTCTAACTTTTCATTCATCAAAGAAATTTCTTAATTCATCCGAAGTCGGTGAAATTATCGTTGCACCGTTACCTTGGCCGCGAGAGGTAGAGGATTGTGGAATTGGAGATATCCTTCGCTATCCTAAAATCTCAAAAAACGCTAGAAAAGGAGATCGAGGACGTTGTTTAGTAATTGGCGGGGGGCCATATCATGGAGCTCCAATTCTAGCTGGAATGGCAGCAGCAAGGAGTGGGTGCGATTTAGTTTCAGTTGCGATGCCAACTAATGCATCGAATCGTGTTAATTGGCCCAATAGTTTGATTCCTATCCAATTACCCGATTCAGATTTTTTAACTAATAGTTCATATGATAAAATTGTAGATTATATCTTATCAAATAGTATAGACTCAGTAGTTATAGGCCCCGGATTAGGTAAAAATGAAAACACTATAGATACTTGTAGAAAATTACTTAATTTTGTGGTAAATAACAAAATTCAAACCGTAGTTGATGCAGATGCAATTTCTGCATTACCACCAGAAACATGGCCGGATGGAATGTTAGGAGTAGCTACTCCACATAAATCTGAAGCGAAAGGTTGGCTTAGCGACACAACTGCTTCACAAGCTCTGTCAAATACTGTCGAAGAAGAAGCAGTGATTATTGTGACAGGCCCAGTAGATGAGTTAACGGGACCAGAAGGAAGATACTGTTATGCCAAAGGCGGTAATCCTAGAATGGCCGTAGGTGGGACAGGTGATTTGTTAGCAGGATTAATTGGTGGATTAATGGCTCAGGGAATGAAACCTTGGCCTGCAGCAAGACTGGGCTGCTCTTTACTAAGAGAAGCTGGAACCAAAGAATCAGAGAATTCTGGACCGGGTATGATTGCAGATGATATCATTCCACAGATTGCAAGAACGATTACTGAATGGTTGGATTGAGAAAATGATTGTAAATGAAGACTACCCAATTACCAAATTAGGTAAGGAATACTTGACCTATTGCGCAGTTGGAATCATCAATGTCGCTGTAATGTTCTTACTATACTACTGGTTCGAAAGAATGGTACTGGTAGAAAAATTTCCAGCTGCTAGTGCATGGGCCTTATCATATCTAATTAGTTCATGGCAAGCTCACTTTTTGCATCGATGGCTTACTTTCGAGTCCTTATCTCCTTACTCGAGTAGTTTAATAAAAATGCTAATTATTTATGGAGTATTTTGGATTATATCCACTGCATCAATAGCATATTTTAGCGATACTTTAGGTTTTAACCATATTATTGTATTTTTTGCAAATCAATTATTCTTCGGTTTCTTATCTTTTGTATGTCTAAGATTAATCGCGTTTCCATTATCCGATGGAACTATTTCCCCCAAAGAAAGGCTCGAGAATGCCAGAAATCGTCGTAGGGCTTGAAGTGAGTTAGTTGATTCCGATGACATGGCCCAGGGTGTTCGTGGTACT
>DAJW01000128.1 GCA_002496485.1 Euryarchaeota archaeon UBA36 | reverse complement strand
AGCTTGTTCTCTAATTTCAGTACCGGATAAAGTATTGTAATTATTATTTCTTAAGCCGCTAATTCTACTTAGACAATAGTTGCAAATTCCCATCTTTATGACATGACTAATTCCAAGAGGGGCTGGACATGGTGGAGCATCCCAATTTAGCGATTGGTTATCGGTATCAAAATCATCTCCATCGAACCATTCTTCATCGGTTACATTTTTTTCGATAGATATATCTTCTGAAAGAAAAATAGAATTTCCATATCCTGATGATGCATATAACTGCCATTGATCTTCATCATCAACAGGCTGATTAACATCCTCAGTACCATCTATTGACAAGTTATTCACAACCAAATACAGGAGGGAATCCTATATTCGAGTCACTCGAAAATAGAAGTATTTTTGACTTCTTCGGCCTAAGATGAGAGTTCTTGACCTGATTCATCAGCGACTTTTCTCAGGTGACTGAAGGAATAAATGCCACTAGAGCAACCCGATGGCCATTCAAATTGTAAACCATATCTTCCGACTTGCGATACTCGTGGCTTCTCCATTCTCAATCTGGCAACTTCTTGTTCAAGTTCCATTCTACGTTGTTCATTAACCTGGCGAGGTTTACACTTAGCGCATTGACATCGTGATCTAATTGCCAAGTACTCAACTCTAAACCTAGAATTATCACCAAATTCTAAAATACAGCTTTCCTCGTCTCTTTCAATTCCTTTCAAAGAGTCCCGAGCTTCCATATAGCCACGAGAAGGTTTACCTAAATGAGCTTAAGGAAGAAATAAAGATACAATCAAGGTGCGACGGTTGCCTCTGTGACGACGAAGGGTGGCTGAGCAACTGCTTTGACGTTCCCTATGAGTACCGAGAGGCACATATATGCACTTGATTGAAGAAAGAGGAGTGCCTCGGGGTTATCATGAGGACTGGCTTAATGTCTACTTTGTTAATAACTACGATTTTATTAAGTGGTTGTTTGGGATTAGTAGCACAAAGGGAAATTATGGAGAGTTGGAGAGAAGATCCTGATGTAATTTACAAAGAAGTAACTGTAGGATGGTCTAAGACTTTCGAGACTAATATAGATATTCAAAATATAACTGCATCAGTGATTTATCAAAATGAAACTGAGTTGATATTAGATGACACTGTTTCAACATTAGAAGTTCAATTTAGGGCTCAACTACCATACTCTAGTATACTTGAAGAGGCCATTGGAAATGATACCAATGAAGTTAGATACATTGAGGCTAGATTATGGGAGCCAGGAGCTAAGGCGGCAGGTGGAAATCCTTTTTGGGAAGTTAGAGCTACACAAGACTACCCTCTAGAAAGAATAGAATGGAGAAGTTCGGAATTAATTAATGGAGTTTGGATTTTAGAAGTGGAAGCACGTGGATATGGAGTAACTAACCCGATAGAGCAATTATCTTTTTATGACCATTTTGATCTTTATGCTACTATTACAAAGCCATGTGTGAGATTTGCAGCATCCCATGATATCGGCGAGTGTGCCTTCCTTTCAGACTTAAATTAAGAAAAAGTTTGATTGTAAGTCGTGCGTAGCGCTTATCAATCAATTGTGGGTGGCGGCGCTGCTGAGGAATCAGAATGGTGGAACAACAATCGCCTCTTGTGTCGCTTGATGTGTATGAAAGACATGCTGTTCACATTGGAACTAATCAAAAATCAGCTGATATGAAGAAGTTCTTAGATACCTTAAGACAAGACAATAGCGGCCTTCACCTTATTGATGTTCATCAAACCGACTCAAGAATTAGGATAGTAGCGCAATTTTTAGAGAATTTTGAATCGGATAGAATTTTGGTTGTTAGTGCTAGACAATATGGTCAAAGACCTGCAAGAAAATTTGCTCAATCTATAGGTGCGAAATTTATAGTTGGTAGATTCATCCCTGGGACATTGACAAATCCTAGATTAAGAACTTACATGGAGCCGGAAGTAATTCTAGTTACTGATCCAGCTGCTGACTCTCAAGCACTTTCAGAAGCAGTAAATTCTGGACTTCCAGTTGTAGCTATATGTGATGCAAACAACAGATTGAGGAATGTTGACATAGCTCTTCCAGCAAATAATAAGGGTAGAAGGTCTCTAGCATTAGTTTACTGGCTTCTTGCCAGAGAAACTCTGAAAGGTAGAGGAACTGTATCAAATGATACTGAATGGGAACTAGCAGAAGATGTAGCTGACTGGGAGTCTACTTTTTAATAATAATTCAGTTAACTTAAGATTTACATGGAAATTAATCAAGTACCACTATTTTTAGCACCAATGGCGGGTGTAACGGATTTAGCATATAGAATTCTAGCAAAAGAATGTGGTGCAGATTTTACTATTACAGAATTTACAGCTGCGTCTGGACTTTCTAGAAATGATGCAAAGTCATGGTTAAAGGTCGAGAATGATGAGCGTGAGAGGCCTTTCATTCCCCAGATATTTGGGGGAATTATCGATGAAATGGTCACTACGATTAAGCTTCTACAAGATAGAGCGGATGAAATTGATATTAATTTTGGCTGTCCAGCCCCCAAGGTTTGTAAAAATGACGCAGGAGCAGCTTTGCTAAAGTATCCAAAGAAAATTGAAGAAATGGTAAAATCATGTATAGAGGTTGCAGATATTCCTATAACGGTAAAAATGAGATTGGGTACAGGCTTGGGACCCAATACAGCATTAGAGATAGCTAAAAGGCTTGAAAACATTGGAGTTAAGAGAATTTGTATCCATGGTAGGACATTGAGACAAAGATATTCTGGATTCTCAGATTGGGAACAAATTCAAGAAATTGTGAATTCCGTTAATATTCCAGTAATTGCTAATGGGGATGTGATTGATTCTAAAACTGCTAAGAGTTGCCTTGTAGTGACTGGTGCCGACGGGTTAATGATTGGCAGAGGTGCTATAGGAAATCCAACTATTTTCTATAAGATAAAAAGTGACTTAGGTTGGTCAAGAAAATTAGCACCTTGGGGGGATGTGGATGAATTGGAAGCCAGATTATGGTGTTGGAAGAGATATCTGGAATTAAGTTATGAAATTTATGGAAATCGACATAATAAGAACTTGAAGAGGCACGCTATTTCATTCACTAAGGGATTAATGGGTGCGTCTTCAATGAGAGTTAAGTTACACTCTATAAAGGACATGAAAGACTTAGGAAATACAGTCACTGAATTTTTGGAACAATTGACGGAAAGCGTAGTAAT
>DAJW01000091.1 GCA_002496485.1 Euryarchaeota archaeon UBA36 | reverse complement strand
CAGCACATTTCTCTGAGTAATTTTGGAAGTCAAAAAGAAAGTAGTATGAAACTTATATTACTTGATGAAGTAGATCATCTTAGTGGTGGATTCGGTGAGATTAAAGATTCTACAATAAATAGCGCAATTGGTGAATTAGGATTAATTTCAGAGATAAAAGGGGATTCTGGTGGCAAGGCTGAATTGATGAAATTACTAGAAACAACAAAACAGCCAATAATAATGACTTGTAATGAACCAATGAAATTATGGAAGGGTGGAGATTGGCGAAAAAATAAATCAAGGTTTAGTAGGTTTGCAGAAAATTTAGAATTTACTAGAGTTAGTGAAAGGGATTTAACTAGGGTCGCAAAAAAAATTCTAAATTCTGAAAATATTGATATTCATGAACAAGGAATGAAGAAACTAATAGAAAGTAATCCAGGAGATTTTAGATCATTAATTAAGGATTTGCAGACCCTATGCAACGGAAATCACCATTATATCTCTCTAGAGATGGTAGAAAAATTACTAAAAATATCAGGTAGGGATTTTCATAATAACATTTTCAATGATTTGGTTAATGTCTACAAAAGCGGCTCTGCTAGAGAAATTTCTAATATTTTACTAAATTCAGATAAGGATCCTGATGAATTACTCGCATGGTTTAATTGGAATAATCAGTCTATTATGAATAATGAGTCCTTGAGGAAAATTAGTCATACAATGGTTTTAGCTGACTCTGCTTTGGCAACTAAATTCACGAATAGGGCATTTAGGTCTTGGTATTGGGGATTGAAACTTTCATCAATAGCGATTCTGGCATATTCAAAAAATAAAAATAGTAATCAAATATATATCAGATATCCAAATTTCCTTAGAAGAAGTAATTCATCGAGCAACATTATAATAGATACTTTAGCAAAAAATTTCCATTCTTCTAAATCTTCCGTTAGAGTCGGAATATGGCCTTATTTATTGGGAATATGTAATCATGAGATGGGCGGAGATGTAAATGATTTCTCACTATCCAAGTATTTGGATATAAGTGTAGAAGGTCATTTGTACCTTTATGGAGTTAGAAAATCATCAAAAGAGGGTAAAAAAATAATTGAAGAATATTCAACTAATGAACAGTCGGAAATTGAGGAAGAGGTTATGGAAGAAAAACTCGAGGAAAAAGAACTCGATGGACAACAGACATCTTTGGATCAATTTTTTTGATCAGATTCCCAAGTCCTCGGGTGTAAAAGAACTAAAACTGTCAAAATTTCTAATCTTCCTAGCCACATCAGAAAAGTGGAAATTAGTAGGCTTGGGGAGCTAAGACTGGCCCATGTTGCTGTCGGTCCTAGTTCCCCCAAGGCAGGACCAGTATTACCTAGAAGGGAGATTCCGATTGATAATATAGATTCTACATCTAGAGTTGGTTCCAATAATGAAAATATCAGCAGAGAAAATGTAACTAATACTAGCCAAGAGCTAATCATCCCTAAAATCAACCAAATTCTTTCTTCTTCTACAACTTTCTTATTGAAACGGATAGCTACAACTTTTCTTGGCTGAATAATTTTTAGAACCTCACGTTTAGCGATTTCATATGCTATTCTTATTCTAATCACCTTTAGGCCGCCACCTGTAGATCCGCCTGAAGCCCCTACAATCATCAAAAGAAGTAAGACGAATCTACTAAAAACTGGCCAATCTGCGAAATTGGATGAAGAATATCCCGTACTGGAGATAGATATTGCTTGGAAAGCTGAATGCCTCATAGTTTCGAGTATATCTGAACTTCCAATACCTACTACATACAAGTTGATTGTGATTGCTAAAAACGCAATTAAGAGTATTATCAAATAACCTCTTAATTCTTCATCTCTGAATGCTTCTGTACTTCGACCAGCTAGTGATAGGTGGAGAAGACTATAGTTAACACAGGTAATTAGCATAAAAGCCATAATTATTAACTCAATCTTTGCTGACTTAAAATTCATTATTCCGTTATCACTAGTTCCAAAACCACCTGATGAAAGAGTAGTTAAAGAATAGTTTAAAGAATCAAAAATATCCATCCCACCGACAAAATATAGCAGTAGCATTTCTATGAAAGTTAGTGCTACATAAATTGACCAAAGTCTCCTAGCCGTACCTTCTAGACTAGTACTAAGATTTGTTAGACTTGGTCCTGTCAATTCCGCTCTCGCTAAAGCCATACCTCCGCCTAATGCCTTAGATAGAATTAGTAGGCCCAACATTATCACTCCCATTCCACCTAGCCATTGGGTAATAGATCGCCAAAGTATCAGACTACGTTTCTGGCTTGCGATACAATCTTCACCAGGATTCAATTGACAAATAGGACTAGAAATTGGATCGATAACTGTAGCTCCTGTAGTAGTAAAACCCGACATAGACTCAAACCATGAATGTATAATCCCGGTTAGTATTTCCTGAAGACTAGAGTTACCATCAAGATATTCAAACGGACCATGAAACATGCCACCTAGCCAGTATGGCATTGAGCCAACTATGACTACTGGAATCCATCCTAGTGCAACAGATGCAAAAGCTTCCCTATCTCTTACTCTATCTGATGCATCTAGGCCTTTAGATAAAGAAATTAGATATTGACCCAAAATTAAAGATATCAGAAGCGGGATTAAAAATGTCCTAATTGAATATTGAATGCCTTCATAGTAACCACTGTAAATTGCTACTAATAACATTGGAAATGATACGAGGCGTATAGTCCATCCTAAAACTAGGCCAACGACATCCCATCTCATGTCAGCTCTCCAATGAATTTTCAACCTTCTTAATATCATTTATATTCAAAATAAGATAAACTCTATCATTGGCTTCAATTATATTAGAGGGGGACGGAATGATAGTTTCTAAAGTTCCTTCCTTGCTCTGCCTTTCTATCATTACTACGCGAACTCTTAGCTCATTCTCTATTTCGGTTATTGATTTGGATATATGTCCATTGTTTGAAGAAATTACAGCTGATATCGAGACTAGAGAAGGCATAGATGGTATTCTTTGGTATGTCCCTGGTACATGCATATGGATTGATTTCAAGATGGATGTTATTGCAACTCTTCTTTTACTTACGGGCCTAGTTAGACCAATCCTATGAACTGCTTCAACTAGTGCCCTGTCTTTTAGTAAAAGTCCAGTTCTATTCACACCTTTATCCATTGCACGCATTGAAATTGAAATATTTAAATTATCATCTTCTAGAGTGGAAATTGCTATATCAAAATCATCTATATCTAATTCTTTCAATAATTCCTCATCTTGAGGATCTCCGTGGATTACATCTAATCTTTTGTTAATTCCAATTTGAGAACCGACAATTTCATTTGCTGAATCTAGATTAGGCTCAATAATTACTACATTAGATCCTTTTGACAAGTAATATTCTGCAAGTTTGCTACCAAAACTTGTAGCCCCAACTATTACCACTGAAGGAGATGTTGGCATTTCAAATTCAACTTTGCCTAGTGATTGTGATATATCTGAAAAGGAT
Organism: Euryarchaeota archaeon UBA36; assembly: GCA_002496485.1. GTDB lineage: Archaea > Thermoplasmatota > Poseidoniia > Poseidoniales > Thalassarchaeaceae > UBA36. The sequence continues at coordinate 1,775 of DAJW01000091.1, read as the reverse complement.
TGAGTAGAATTTGTGACGAATAGTAGAAGATCACCTTCTTGGATTAATTCATCACCTTTCGATATTATCTCTTTTCCTTCCGAATCCTTCATAGCATAAATTTTTGACATTATTGCTTTATCTTCGATATTTATGTCCTCACCAGTTGTTTTTCCGATTAATATAGAATCTTTACTTACGTCTGAAACTGTAATCCAAGAATTATCGCCTAGTGGTAATACATCATTCAGGGATGGCGCGATTATGCCTGAAACTAATTGTTCCACTATCTCTTCTGATGGACAAACTATATGATTAGCTCTAGTCCATTTTTCGAGGGGACCAGCCCCACTCGAATAGTCTGTAATTTTGGAGTTTCTAATCAATGCGATAGCAATTAACCCAGAAGCTGCACGATCTCCAACTTGTTCACTATAAACGCGTTTTGCAAATGAGCACCCGAGTAAATTAATGTGGTCATCATTTGTAGCAAAAACAATTATTTCGGCATCACTAATACCTGCTCTGTTTAGAGACTCTCGCGATAGGCCATCTCCAGTTATCAATAGGCAATCTAATGATTGTGATTCGTTTATTGATTTTGGATCTGGATCTATTAATGCAACGCTTCTACTTTCGTCTCGGAGTGCCGCAGCTACTCCTCTGCCAACTTCACCCGCGCCAGCGATTATCACTCGCATTAAAACGTGTGAATAGAGCATTGAATAAAACATTGCTCCAATATTAATTTAAAATGAGTGAAATTATTCATCGGTAACTAAAATTTCACCCTTTTCTCTTGAAGCTGCATTTTCTTTATGGGTAGATGACTGACGTAGAGTTCTACGATATGCTTGTTTTGCTGCTGGAGTCATTCCTGAAATTAACCATTTTTCCTGGGCATTTGGCCAAAAGTACATTATTGCCGGAATGTTAACTAGAATTAAAAATGGAACGAAAATGGATAAAGTAAGACTGAGAATCAATATAGATCTGAATATTGATGAAAAAATAAGGGGCCTAAAACGTAATTGATCTAAAATCATCGAGCCTTGCCATGAAGAAATCAATGCTTGACCTAATCCTGAACTAATAGATATAAAAAAAGCTATCACTATTGTAGTTAAACCTACTCCAGAATATTGTGAGCTCAAGTTAGTGTCTACGAATAATCTATAGATTAGGAGACTGGCTTGCATTGAGCCTATTCCTAGTCCTAATGACCATCCAAAAGGAGGTGCGCCTCTGAGTTCAATTAATCTCTTTCTAGATAGTAGAAATAATACAAATGTAGATTCAGTCAAGGCGATTAGAAGTGAGATTGATATGGCATAAAAAATATTTAATGAGGATTGATTAATTCCACTCAATAATATTGAGTCGATAGAAATAGCCAAAATCATTCCTGAAACTATCCCATATAGGAGATATTTGACGGCTCCTGCCATATCAAAAAAACCTGTCATCCTCGAAATTACTCCCTTCCAACCTAGATATACCCCTAGTAATCCAATTGCGAAGGATAATTGGGTACCCCAAATTTCCGCGGACATGAAGGGGCATTAGCACTCCCTCTTTGAACTCTCGGCTTCCGATAACCTTCAAACCACATTACAATAACGGAAGTACATGGCCCTTGATGGATTAAAGAGGAAATTACTAGGTTCATTGGGTTTGCTAAAGGGTAAAAGGAAGATAGATGAAGAAACTGTTAAAGAATTGAGTAAGTCATTAAGACGCGCTTTGTTAGAGGCCGACTTTAATGTAAGACAGGCTAAGGAATTAGTGGAAAGGAT
>DAJW01000023.1 GCA_002496485.1 Euryarchaeota archaeon UBA36 | reverse complement strand
TTCATAGAAAGTCTTTCTCTTATATTCTTTATTTCTTCTTCTGAGATTCCATATGAAGGTAATTCATCTGAATGAAATATTCCCTCAACTCCAGCAGATTTTGCTGCACTTGCCAGCTCCCTACCTAATCTAGGAAATTGTGACTCATTATTATCTAATATTTTTTTTCCTAGTTTATTCGCAAAGCCTGGAAGAATTACTGCTAGGACTTTGGAGTCATTATCCAGTAAAGATTGAATAAGTGATGAATTAGTTGATTGGAAAATATCAGTAATATCATACTTGATTCCTAGTATTTTTTTTGTAGTAGTTAAAGCCACTCGATTTTCTACTGGAATTGCATCATCTTCACGATTAGGTGGGAGTGGGGGAAGATTATTTTCTCTTCGTAATTCATTTGCCAATCTGTAAAAATGTAGCTGTCTAGCCATTTCCAAATAAATGATTTTTGGAATCCAATCTAAGTCTTGACATCCTTTGATTTCAACTCTATCTCCGCATGCTATGCTAACATTCAGATCTTGACGGATGGTACCCAATCCCCTTCTTACTCTACGAGTATCTCTCAATAAACTACCAATTACTCTTGCAGTCTCTTTAGCATGTTCTGGTGATTTAATATCTGGAGCGGTTGCTATTTCCACCAGAGGAATACCAAGTCTATCTAGCGTATAGGTAACGGTTTCTCCTTTTTCAGACTTAATGTTACCAAGTTTCCTAGCTGAGTCTTCTTCTAGTGAGATTAAATCTATTCCTATTGTACCGGATACTGTGGAGATTTTTCCATTGGTAGATATCAGTGTAGTACGCTGGAAACCGCTGGTATTTGATCCATCAGCTACCGTTTTTCTCATTACTTGTAGTATAGGAATTGGTTTAGCTTTCATCATTGAGGAGATAGTCAGTACTATGTCTACTGCATTTTGATCGTGAAATTCTGGTGGTGCTTCATCCATTTCAATGAGTCCAGAATTCGGAGTTTGCAAATACACGAATGATCTATTTCTCTTTTGTTCAAACTGTGCAGCGATATCTATCTTTCCAGATTCTCCCTCTGATGCTCTTATCTTCCTAGTAAATCGAGGCCAATCTTCAGGAATGTCTTCCAGTTTGTAATCATATAATTTAGAGGGTAATCGGGAATGTAATTTATTTGTTTCAAGTTGCTGGTGGATTTCTATTCCACACATAAATCCCAGCGACACAGGATCAAGTGAGCTAGGTTCAGAAATTTCGCCAATTGGTTCCATGATATGTCATCCCGAAGTAGTAATCACTCATATGCTCAGCGGACAAACTGTACATAACCCGGTTTTGGAGAAAATAATTCTCCACTAGTTTGCATTTTGGAAATTACTTCACTAGCAACATCTATCGGTATTCCTTTAGGTTCGCAAATTTCAAAAATTTTGGAAATTTCTACTTCTCCCATTTCAGAATGTAGATTTTTGATTGTTTCTCTAACCATAGCACGGGTTCTATTGCTAGGTGATTTGGATGTTAACATTACTTGATTGTGTAGATCTCTTTCACTAATGTCTTCTTCTGCCATCCAATGCTTATGTATGGCAATAGCTGTTTTTGCATCTATTTTGGAAGCTGTAGTTCTCAAATGTAATCTTGCGTGTGCTTCGGTAAGTCTAATCACAGATTCTATGGCTCTAGGAGTTACCGGTACAGCCTGTTCATCCTTATTTTTCCTACCAGTACCATACTCAGTATTGACAATCATTTTTTCAAATTCTTTGAATTTTTTTCTCGTATCTGTATAATAATTTTTGATTAAATCCATAGCACCTTTATCTAACTCGGGAAATATATTATTCTTTGCATAGGCAATATATTTTCTGAGAAAATTATGTGTCAAATATTCCTTGTTATCTGTAGATGTTGCAAAAATAAGACTTTCTTCTTCATCTGATGGATCCATAACTAGTCCATCTTCAATCATGTGTTCACTAACTGCCTGAGTTCTATTTTTCAGAATATGTAATGCGATAGATTCATCTGCATGAGAATGTACTTCATCCCTTAATAGCCAGATAATATCAAATCTAGATGCTAACGGTGCGGGCAATCCTGTTTGCTTAAAGTATGCCATAGAAGACATTGCATTATCGTGCATAAAATCAAATTTTCCAGATTCGGGATTTGCTGCCGCTAAAACTGCGCATCTTGCTGGAACTGTTGCAGTTAGCCCGCCTTTGGAAATATGTATCTTTTGTTGTTCCATAGCAGGATGCATGACATTTTTATCTTCCGTAGAAATTTTATCGAATTCGTCTATTGAAGCTAGGCCTCTATCTGAAAGGGGCATTATTCCTGCTTCTAATGAGAATCTTCCTTCATTGAATGCATCTCTAACTACTGCAGCGGTCAAACCGGCCTTAGATACCCCTCCACCAGAAGCAAACCTCCCTCTGGGGGAAATTTTTGACATATACTCTAATAATTGAGATTTAGCTACTCCTGGATCTCCCATCAATAATATATGAATATCTCCTCGCATCCTAGTTTTATCAGCATTTATTCTAGAAACTCCGCCAAATAACTGTAGCGCCAAAGAGCGTTTCACATATGGCATTTTTCCGGTTGATATTATTGAAGGAGCTATAGAATTCATCATGATATCAAAAATATCGTCTCTTTTCGATAATTCAAAAATTTTATTTTTATCTTCTTCAGAAATTTCAATTTCATTGAATGGAATACTATCATATTCAGAGCTAACTAGTCGGAAAACGAAATCAAACATGGGAGTTTTTTTGGATCTTTTATATTCAGATCGAATTATTGGAATCATATTTGCTGTTACTCTTTCGCCGGGAGTGTGTTTATTGACTAAATCTCCTTCAACGAGAACTCTCCCCCTTCCCGGCTGACTTCCACTAGGTACATTTTCAGGTAACTCTTGTATTTCTATCCACTGATTATTAATTAATTTCAGTTTACTTTCTATCAATGAAAATCTAGTTTCTCGCTTTCCGACTGTTGCGCCACATCCACCTTGTGACTGGGAACAACTCAATGGCTCAACTAATTCAGTTTCATTATCTTGTTTCATTAATATTGGATTATTGCACGCCTCACAGCTGAACCAAGCTTCGATAACTCGGGGTTTTATTTCGGAAACTTTGGTTATTACAACATCGGTAGAAATTAATTTATTTATCTGGATATGACCCATTTCCCGGAGGGCAACTCGAGAGTCTTTTGGTAATTCCCCCACACGTATATTTAGTTGAGAATTTATCACTCCACCTCTTTCTCTGATAAGCTCTCCTAGTGCTTCTGACCCTGCTTCTAGATGTTCCATGGGTGAGTGTAGTAAATTTTCGGCAAATGATGAATCAAAAATATCTAAATCTAAAAAATTTACATCGATTACATTATTTTGTCTTTGTCCTGATAAAATCATTGTGATGTCGTACTCAAAATTTTCTTCCAAGAAAGTTAACCATCTTGCCTTGAAATCTATAGCTGATATAGTCATGATATTGCCGCCGGGCTTTGCACCTGATAGTAGCAGGCCTATGAACAAAGTGGTAGAGATTTCCAACCCCTTCGTTTCCATTGGAATAATTGGTTGGCTTCAGGTCATACAATTTAGAATTATTTTCTTCTACTGGAATAAATTCTTATTTTTTCCGAAATTTTTTTCGGTAAAATTAAAGTCTGAATGCATATGGAAAAATATGGAATTTTCTAGAAGCGGGAACGATATTTTTGTTAGAATGGATCCGGGCGACGAGCTACATGAATCAATTCAACAACTTTCTAAATCTGGTATAGTTAATGCGTCAATAACTAGTGGAATCGGGAGAGTAAGAAATACTGAAATTGGATTTTTAGATTCAGAAGGAGTATATCATAAAAAAATGTATGTAGAACCAATGGAATTACTCTCTACTCAAGGTAATCTTGCACCTGGACCAAACGGTCCCTTTACTCACATTCATATTGTGGCATCAGAGGATGATCATACTGTTCGAGGTGGTCATTTATTCACTGCTACAGTAGCAGTGACTGCAGAGATACACCTGAGAGTATTAGGAGATAATGAAAGAATTTTTGAGAGAGAAAAGACGGAAAATGATTTCATAAAATTAACATTTTGTAATATCGGTGATTAAATGGAAGTTTTGTTTGCTCATGGTTTTGAGGGAAAACCCAATGGATCGAAGCCAACTTTCATGAAAGATAATCTTGGATGGAATGTTACAGCTCCGACAATGTCAAGTCTTGGTTGGGGAATATTTGACCAAACTAAGGTGCTAGTTAATGAAATGGAAAAAACTGCATTTGATTTAGTAGTTGGATCTTCAATGGGTGGTTTGGCTGCAGCTAATGCTTCTGCTCTGTTAAAAAGTCATGATTGTAAGCTTATATTAATTGCACCCGCATTTGGTCTATATGATAGCTTGTTGGAAAGATTGACTGAAGAGGAAATAACATCGTGGGAAAGATTGGATAGTAGGAGATATGTGGGATTTGAACATGACATAGTATTACCTTGGAGTTACATGGAGCAAGCCAAAGAAATGTCTTGGACATTACCGTATCATAAAACATCCATAATTCATGGCATTTCGGATGACATTGTGCCCATTGAGAGTTCTAGGAAGATTTGTAAAATGAGTGGTAATATTGATTTATATGAAATTGAAGATAATCACAGAATGAAAAAGAGTGTTGAATTATTGGAAGTAGTTGCATCTTCACTAATGTCCAGTTGATCCTAGGAAGTATTCCCCTATTTCCGGATCATCCAGAATATTTTCTGCATCTCCAGAGTGAACAATTTTTCCATTTGACATGATATATCCACGATCTGATCGAGCTAGAGATAGTCTAGCATTCTGTTCCACAATTAGTATTGTTATTCCTTCATCTCTTAGAGAGTCGATACGCTCAATTATTTGTTGTTGATACAAGGGAGAGAGTGCAGCAGTAGGTTCGTCTAATAATAGGAATTTAGGATTTGAAATTAATGCTCTGGAGATGGCTAACATCTGTCTTTCCCCGCCTGACAAAGAAGCAGCTAGATCGAATAGTCTATCTTGAAGATCTGGAAACATATTGATGGATTTATCTATTCTATTGTTTAGAATGTTTGTTGGCAATTTGTTTCCACCCATTTGTAGATTTTCCATTACAGATAGGGAAGGAAATACGTTATCTACTTGCGGAACATATGCAATTCCATGGTTTACTAATTGATCGGTTCTCCATCTAGAAACGTCTTCACCTCTATATTCTATCTTACCGTTATAGAAAGTTGCAATTCCAAAAATTGTCTTAATTAAGGTAGATTTCCCACATCCGTTTGGCCCTATTATAGTGACAAATTCTCCATCATCGACATACATATCAATTCCATATAGAATTTGGACTGAATCGTATCCACCTTCTAAACTCGTAACTTCAAGAACTCGTGACATTATTCTTCCTCCTGATTTTCTCCTTTACTCCCTAGATATGCCTCAATAACTTCTCTATTTCCTCGAACTTCATCAGGTGTTCCTTGCATCAATACTTCGCCCTGATTCATGACTACTATTCTGTCCACTCCCTGTCTAAGAATAAAATCCATATTATGTTCAATAATTAGAATTGTGATTCCTTCCTCATCTACTATTTTTCTTAAATTATTGAATATTTTCATAGCCAAAGGTCCTGCTACTCCTGCGACCGGTTCATCCAGCAATAGTAACTTAGGTTGACCCATCATTGAACGGCCTATGTCAACCAATTTACTCTGACCGCCGGATAATTCACTAGCTAAATTATGTGCCATATGTGGAACTTCAAGCTGATCTAATACGGAGTAGGCCATCTCCAGTCTCTGTTTCTCATCCGGATTCCTAGAATTAGAAAATAATGCCCTGATTCTATCATTGAGACTGTTCCCGAATTGATTTCTGGGGGGGACTAAAAGATTTTCAATTACCGTCATCTGTCTCCAAAGTCTTGTATGCTGAAATGTCCTAGTTAGTCCAGTTTTATGCACTTCATCGGGCCTCATCTCGGATACATCCTCGCCGAATACTTCCACTCTTCCTGAGGTTTGTTGAAGTAACCCGCTAATGCAATTGAAGGTAGTTGATTTGCCACAGCCATTCGGACCAATTAAACCAACGAATTCACCTTCTTTTATTTCAAATGATATATCATTTACAGCTACGAGTCCACCAAACTGTTTTCTTAAATTTTCTACTCTCAATGCAACGGTCATTGTATTCCCTCCTTTTGTGGCCTGACAGGCCTACTAGGTACTTCAGGAAGTATTCCCATAGGATTGAATTTTAGAGAAAATAACATCAATGCTCCAATCAATAATAATTTGACATAAGCCATATTTGCTCCTGCTATTGATACTACTCCGAAGATATTTGTTGCAGGCTCTAGTGATCTAGTTCCATCCATCATAATAGCCGTGAATAAGAATGTTAAAGCCCCCCAAAAGCCCAATTCAAAAATAGTTTGATACTTAGTAAATAATCCAAATACTGCAACAAGGATGAATACAGTAGTAACTTCCCATTGTTCGCTTACTAACCAAATGAATAGATTATCTATATTTTCAGCTGTTGAATATAGTGGTAAATCGGGAGTACTTGCAGCTACTAAAACATTGAAGACGAATTCCATTAAAACAATTATCGAAGCTCCAATTATCATTCCCCTGTTGTTTGCTGCTCCGCCTATGATAAATGCCGCCCAAACTAAAAATGTCGATTTAGCTGGTGCCATAAATGTAGGGCCGAATCCAGTCAATTTCCAAGCCCACAGAACGCCAGCTAGTGAAGCAATAGCTGCTCCTAATGCTAAGCTGTATGCTTTATGTGTTAGAACATCATGACCATGGTGTTGTGCAACATCTTCATCTTCTCTAATTGATTTCAGTATCCTTCCCCAAGGAGAATTCATCATTTTATCTAATATTATCCAAACTAGTATAACTAGAATTAATCCTAATATTGCTAATAATAGAGAATAAGGTGCAGGTTCTCCTAAATTCAGTAAATCACTAATCGTTGAAGCTGGAGTAGTTAGCTCTGGAACCGCGGATCTACAATTATCTGGACTTGTAAATTCTGATTCTGGCCCAGTGACTATTCCTGGGCCGCAGAACCACCATTCCTTGAGTGGTAAAGGGTAATTTCCAAGTCCTATTGAAGATAATATTGGACCAGTCCTGAGAAGAGGTTCCCCCGAAAGTAATACTCGAAGGATTTCACCCAATGAAATAGTAACAATTGCGAAGTAATCTGTCCTTAGTCTGGCAGTAGGATATGCTAATGCCCATCCAAAGAAAGCTGATATGAGAATGGCCACGATGGCTGCGGGTAAGATATCCCATCCATATCCATGCATTTCCTCTGGTGCTGTAAGTAATGCTACTGTAACTGCACCAACTCCAACAAAAAAGATTACACCAAAGTTTACCATTCCTGTATATCCTGTGTGTAAATTCAATGAGAATGCCATTAAAATGAAAATGGCCAAACTAATTGATACATTGGAGACCTGGAAAATCTTTGACCAGTTATAAGACACAGAATCAGATATTGGGAGCCACCAAATAAACATAATAATGATACTTAATGATAATATAAAAGAAATCCAAGATCCTTTTCTTCCTTGTCTTCCATAATCTCCTAGGTTGAGATATTTATCCCTAATGGAGAAATTTTCTGAGAGATTAGAAAACATATTGTCTTGTATTTTTTCTCTAATATTTCTAATGTGCACTTTGGCTACATTAACTGCATCCCGGTGTGTATTGTTTATTTTTGCCAAATATAAACTAATTGTTTTGA
>DAJW01000139.1 GCA_002496485.1 Euryarchaeota archaeon UBA36 | reverse complement strand
CGACTCTCGAAAGTATGGCACCTGAGTTTACGATTTTTTGTAACTGCACTGGAAAACAAAAAAGTATTTTTTGTATTATTAATCAGAATATCATGGCGTCTTAGATGTTCAACTGATTTGGCACTAGATGTACTTTGTCTCTCAGCTAATTCTCTGAGAGAACTGTGTTGAATTGCTGAACGAGTAGCGGAAATAGATTTTATCCAATGATTATACTGGCTTTCTAAATCTGATTTTTCATTTAATGTACTATCGGGATATCTTGGACCTAATTCACTTAACAATATATTGCCGTAGCTAGCCATTCTTGAGCGGCTGAGATCGAATAAATCTACTCCAAACCAGGATAATAGAGCACAATTGTCCGGTCCGCCAATTCCAGGAGTCCAAAGTAATGATGACGGAAATCTAGTACGAATTGCAAAAATGGCTTTCACCAATAATCCCGGAATATTGGCTAACTGAGGGGAATCTACTAAGATAATTATTGAGGGATCATAATTTAGTGACCCTAGATGATTATCATTGTTTAGGGAATTCCATGAAATTGGTAAGCATTCAACGCCCTTCCCAAATTCTCCTGAATCTGATTCGGATAAACTTGGCGGCAGTACTAAGCCCTCGGAAGATATCCATGTATCTAAAGAGTCGAATGGAAAACATAAGTTATCTCTAGTTGAAACTTGTAGTTTGGCAGGGAATTTATCACCGCTTCGATGGAAATTGAATGGTGCGATGGAGATAGGTAATTCTTTGTCTTGTTTGGATAGTACTAGTCCGGGAGTCCATGATTTAGGATTATTACGGTCTCCTAGCGCGAATAAACGGGCTAATCTATTCCTATATGTGATATCTCGACCAACAGGCCTCTCATCCATAATCTTTCCAAGAGAGTCTTTCGCTTGAAGGATTCTAAGAACTATACCTCTTGCGGATAATATGAGATGTCATTCGGCAATGATAAATTTGTTGATTTTATTATTGTTATTGGGTAATTTAGTTACTGCTCAAGATGTAAATGATGGTAAAATAATAATGGAAAATGAGGATGCCCCAAGTACACACTGGAAGGGAGAGGGTAATTTTTCTATCTGGCCAGTACTTAGTGCAGAGAATTCTACATTATCGGGTGAATTAAGTGGTAATGATACAGTGGATGTTTTTTTGATTGAAATTACTGCCAATAATGGTTCAATAATTGAATTAAAGAATTTGATTAATAATTCACTGAACTACCAAATCCAGAAAATTAATCAGACCACATGGTCAATTATGGATTCAATAAAGGATGGGGAAATTATACTTGAGAAGGGCCTACATGCCATTAGGATAGAAAGGTTAGGTGGGTCGGATAATATTATTGAATATAATTTTGAAATTATTAATCATGGAGAAATTAAAATTGAAGATTTGTCTTGGATGTTCAAAAATTTTTATTTTTTAGTGGGTTTGATGTTAATTGCTCCGCTGATGATAGTTATTTATTGGAATAAAAATTCAATCTTTACAAATAATAAACAGAGACAAATGGAATTTCATGAAATTAAGGTTTTGGGTGCATTGAGAGATAGATTTAATCGCGAGAATGATGAGAAAAAAGGGAGAGTGAAAATGGAAGATTACCTATTGAAAAACAAGGATAGGGCTTGGAATTCAATACAGAAAGAATTTGGTAGAGCTGATTTGAGTTATAACACCGAACAAATTGAGATTAAATGTTGGAAGATAACAAAGAAAATCGAGGAAATATTAGTTGGAATAAAAATTTCTAAACAAGACTGGGAATTGGCGGCATTACAATTATTCTCACCTAAGGGTGAAGACATAACTATACTCAAAATTAATCCAGATTTTATGTTTAGTAAAGATGAAGTATTTCTAGGAAAGCTAGTATCTGGAAAAATACTAATCTTACAAATACGAATAAAAAGTGGAGTTGAAGCCTTGAGTATTAATATTTCCGGAAAGGTAGTGGGAGAGTCTATTTCGGGTGTTATAAGTAAATATATAGAAAATGAAGAAGAATAATACTAATTGGCCCTTCTTCTTTTTGATTCTTCTTCTAATCTATTTTCGATAGAAGATAATTCCGAATCTAAATCTTTACTGATTAGCTTTAATTTCTTCCTCATTGTATTTGAAAATTTATTGGGCATTTCAAGCTTTAGAACTATGACTACAGACCCTCTCACTGAGTTATTCATTGGCACTGGTAAGCCCCTTGAAGAAATAGTAATTGTTTCTCCTGGCTTTGAGTTAGCTGGAATTGAGATTGCTAATTTTTTCCCATCTATATGGGGGATTGTAATTTTTTTTCCTAATGCTAAATCTGTAAAACTCAAAGGAAGGGCCATAATCAAATCAGCACCATCCCTTTCGAACCATTTGTGTTGTTCAACATCAATTTCTACAAATAAATCTCCATTTCTACCTTGATTTCGTTTGGGTGCTTCCCCTTGCCCCTTAAGTCTCAATCTAGTCCCTGAATTAATACCTGGTTGAATTGAAAATTTCACTTTGACGCGTTGATTTAGCCTACCATTGCCATTACAATCTACACAAGGATTAGTAATTATTCTACCAGATCCAATACAAGAGGGGCATTCTTGTCTAGATCGTTGAGTAAAAGGTCCGATCATAGAAATCTTTTCTATTTGTCCACGACCATCGCAAGACGGACATATCCTAGATCCATCGATTGAACTAGATCCATTGCCATCGCATGAAATGCATTTCTTATCAACATCAATTTCAATTTCCTCGTCACTTCCGTTCATTGCCGTGATGAATGGAACTGAGTGATGATATAGTAGGTCTGAACCTGAAGTATTTCTTTTCTGAGAAGAGCCAAAAAATTGACTAAATATAGAATCGAAACCGCCGCCAAAGATTTCATCGAAACTAATATTCACGCCTTGAAATCCGCCAGGACCAAACGGAGAACCATCTGGCCTATTATGGCCAAACATGTCATATTTTCTTCGTTCTTCGGGATTGGATAATATTGCATATGCTTCTTGCATTTCCTTAAATTTTTTCTCTGCTTCAGGGTTATCGGGGTTCTTATCTGGATGATATTTCCTAGCTAATTTTCTGAAGGATTTCTTAATTTCTTGCTCTGTGGCGTCCTTTTCCAATTCAAGTATTTCATAGTAATCTCGTTTGGCCACCATATGCTTCAGTACATGGACTCATATCGAGTGCTTTCAATCGTTCCCATTAGAACATATAAGAACCGCAAGAAGAGCAGTAATTTGTGTTTGGAGGGTTGATGGAGTTGCATTTTGAACAAAATTCATGATTTTGAATTGAATTAGATGGTTCAGGGACATCCCAAATTAATTCTGATTTACTATTATTTTCCTTATTTTTATCATGACGGCGTTGTGCAGTTCTTTTGATTAATGTTTCAATTTTGGAAGTAAGAAGGGTTTTGAAAGATTTTTCTGGTTGATTTGTTTTTTCCTCTTGTTGTTCAATTTCAATACCGTCGATTGAGATCTCAAAGTCTCTAGTTTCATTGATATTTAGATTCAATTCCTTTGATTCTTTATTTATGTCGCCTAAAGTGCTATGCATTTTATTACGAATTATAGATGCTTTTTTTCCTTTAATATCGGAGTATGCCTGTAATTCCAGCTTCCTAATTATTGAATCGTTATCATCCCATAGACCCTTATCCTCTTGTTTGTATACTTTGCTTAGTTTTGATATAGCTTTAGAGCGTAATACCTCATGATCATTTTTAGAAATATACTTCCAAAGAAGAAAGATTCCAATTAATAATACAATAATATGAAGCAGAATTTCGGTAGATGGTTCGTTTGTCAAGGCTTCACTGAATGGTGGAATAGAAATTCTGATGGCCACTAAACATAGACTAGGTAAGAAAAGAAGTGATAGAGCAATCGGAGTAGAACGTTCACTCATGATATTTCGTCTCTACGAAAAGGTTTCAAATATTCCTTATTTTCGTATTATTTATCAAAGAAATCATGACTAGTTATATCATCCGAGAAACATGGAATTATCGATAAAAATCTCTACGGAAGTAAAATCATTTGAAATGATTGACAAAATAGAGGAAGCGATTAGGATATTTTTTCCGACTTGGATGGGCGATAAAAACTCGTATGAGGAAGAGAAATTTCCATCAACGAGGGATGATTTTGTTCTTGTTGGCGAAATAGATTCAGTAGAATTATTTTTTGAAAAATTGAGAGAGCAAAAGATACTAGATACGGCATTTGATGCGATGACAATTAATCTTGAAAATGATAAAACGAGCTTTTCAATTTCTCGACAATCAGCTTTATCCGAAAAGGTATCATTTGTACTAGAAGAAAGAATACTAGGTGGAACAATTGATATTTCCATTAGTAAACAAGGATTAGGTAAATGGTTCGAACAGCAGACTTGGCACGATGGGAGAAATAGTATTCCTAGGAGTTTTGGAGATGAATTAACAATGAAATCGGATGGAGAACCCCAAGAATGGTTTGAAAATGTTTAAAATTCTATAAAATTATAAAATTCCATTCACTAAATTAATATCAATATCTTATCAAATATACGCCAAATTCATCAGTAAGGTTGTCTACCATGAACCGTGAAGGAAGAGTATGTAGTAGAGCTTGAAGTTGAGGATGATGAACAATCTACATCTCTTGGTGTACTTTCTCTAATATGGACTGAACTAAGTGGTGGTGTTGGCCCATGGGGGGCAGTCAGACCTTGGTTCACTATTATGTTATCATTAGTTCCTTTTCTTTATCTTGGTCAACATTTTAATCGAGAACATAGTAAAGCGTTTGATTGGTTTATTATTCAATTTCCACTAATAGTTTCTATTGTATTATGGCCAGTTTTGTACATCTGGTCAATTATTGATGCTGTTTGGATTTCTAGTGGGATTGTTGCAACTGCTGAGACTCAAGAGAATTTAGAAATCATCGGGTAATTCGACTGGACTAAATAGATGCCCGGGACTTGTAGCATTTGCTAGCTGTTTTCTAATTATTGATTCCCAATCTCTTAGAAGAAGAATTGCATCAGTGAAGTTTAATTCTGAGCCATTGATGATTGTTCTAATAATTGTATCAAATATATCCATTCTTTCATTATCTACCTGGTTTAATAGAGTATCAAGAGGAAATTCTGAAATTGATGTATGTAATTCGTTTTGTTCAATTGGTACGGGATTTAGAATCTCAGATGGTATGCTTTCATTATTTTTGTCCGCTTCATCTGTTAGTGACTGAGTCAATATTCGAAGATATTTTGACACGACTAATGATGTTTCTATGATAGGTAAATTATATTGATTGACAAAGTTTACCATATTCTCCTGTAAGAATAATAGTTTATCTTCAGTAGAATCAAAGGGTCGAGGAATCATAT
>DAJW01000134.1 GCA_002496485.1 Euryarchaeota archaeon UBA36 | reverse complement strand
TGGGGTCTAAAAATTCGGATATTGAAAATACTTTATTTGTTAGACGTTCTTTTGATAGAGCTGTTTTTGAATGTGGAGAGGATAATTCGCCACATGAAATAAGAATGCAACCTAGAATGGCAGAGATATCCAATGAGTTGATAAAAATGGGATGTAATAAAATCCCTGGAATGTTAGAAGGAAAAATCCCACATTCTCGATTTTTGTTTCTTAAATCTAAACTTTCTGAAATAGGAGGATATTCTAGAGATTGTACGAATATACTATTCTCTTTACGAGAGAAAAAATCTCAATGGGAAATAGATATGATGAAGGAAAGTGGAAGAATAAACAAAAAAATGTTTGATGTGATTCATGAAAATGGTGGAATAGGAAAAACGGAAATTGAATTAGCTGGTATAGCGGATAAAGTGAGTAGAACAGAGGGTTTTGGTGGTAGAATTAGAATGCGAAATTGGCCAATGGACTGTGATAGGGTGGTTATTACTTCAGGAGAATCCGGCGCAGTACCTTCATATTTTGATTCGGGAGTGGCGGGATTAGGCACTAGTCCCATTTCATCTCTAGGTGCGGGATTTGCAAAAATTAAATCAAATGAGCCGGTACTAGTTGATATTGTTCATGTTCATAGGGGATATGTCTCAGACTGTACAAGAATTTTTCATGAAGGTAAATTATCAGATTTTTGGATTGAAAGTCTGAATGATATGAATGAATTGTCGGATAGAATAGTTTCAGAATTGGGGAAAGGATTCAATTGTTCTAAGATTTGGAAAAATGTTACAGAAAAAATTTCTGAGTTAGGATATTCAAATAATTTGATGGGAATAAAACCCAATCAAGCAAAATTTATTGGACACTCTGTCGGACTGGAGCTGGATGAGACGCCTGTGATTGCTCAAGGTTTTGATAGGCCCTTAGAAAATTTTGGAGTAATGGCAGTAGAACCAAAAGTGGTCTATTCTGATGGGGTGGTTGGAATTGAGGATACTTGGGTTAGAGGTAATCAGGGCATGGAATGCATAACTGCGGGAGATAGTTTACCACCATTGATGGAGTGGTAAAATGAATAAATTAAGAGTTAAAAGACGATTAGCTAGAATCCTACGAAAATGGGAAGAGCCGCACGGAAAGATAATGACGGATTCGAAAATACTCAAAGGTGTTGAAGTAGATGTGAATGGAATTGTAGATCTTTGGATTACGCCAATTAATGCACATTGCCCATGCTGCCTAGAAAATCTAATCGCTTTGAGAGAAGAAATAACTAATCAAAAGGGAGTACTTGCATGCCATATTGAAGTTGTAGACATCCCGCAGTCTGAAAGATGGACTTCAGCAATCAATGAATCGGCAAAGTATTGAGATAACTATTCTGATTCATCAGTTTTTTCTGATTCTCTCTCCCCAGGACGGAGGGATAGTAGGACTGGTAGAAGGATGAGGCTGGATAATAATGCTAATGAAATAGCTACCAAGAAAACTTGTCCGAATAATCGAAGTGGAAGTAATCCTGATAGATTCAAAACGGCAAATCCACCAGCTGTTGTGATTGCAGCTCCTGCCATTGCTCTGCCAGTAGTTACCGTTGTCCTTGATACCCAGACATCTGGGGTGCTAAGTGGACTGGCCTGTCTTTCTTCTTCATATCTATGAGCGTAATGAACAGCATAATCTACACCTAATCCCAGTGTAAGAGCTCCAATAGTCACTGTTTGTGCATTGAGTTCGTATCCAAGCATTCCCATTAATCCATATACCCATACAACTACAGTACCTAGAGGAATCCACATAAATAACCCAGTAATCATACCTCTTCTAGGACTTTTTTGCTCTACAGTCTGAAGTCCAATTAACATGATTAAAATTACTCCAGCTACAACTCCTGTAGAAATTACTGCTGATGATGCAACTCCTTCTGTAACCTGAGCTAATACCAAAGGCCTTCCTGCTATCCCAAATTCTCCATCAAAATCTAAATCAGACAGGGATTCAGTAAGTCTGTTCTCAAAAATGACTGTCTCTTTCCAATCAATAGTAGAAGCAGAAAGCTGAATTACGGTTTGGGTGGGGTTTTCGGGCAAGTATCTAGCAGTCAATTCTCTTCCAGTTTCGTTCAATAGAACCCAATCTGAAAAAGTTTGCCAAATATCGGAATCTTCTGGATTAGTCTGAATTTCATCAAGTAATTGATAGATTTCAGGATTTGAATTTGCTGCAGCCTCTAGAGTCGATCTTATTGAAGTAACATCTGAAGTTCCTTTGGTTGATTTGATAGCATCCTCAATTAATCCAATAGACTCCCAGCCTTTAGAAGAAAATATTTCACCATTTGGGATAAATTGTACATATATTGGCGCAGGGGAGCTTTCATATCTATCAGATAAAATCATAAAATCTGAGACTACTGGAATGGATTCATCCAACTGATCTCTAGTTTCGAAACCAACTTCTAAAGAGCTAACTGCTGAACCTATTGGTAACGATACGAAAAGTGCGATGATTAGTACGGTAAACGGTTTTTTTGTTAGATTACCAAACCACTGACTTATTGGCCCAGGATTAATCCTGGCTGCTTTGTTGATTTTTAGTTTGGATGGTTTTGTAACTGTTAAAAGAGCGGGCAGAAGTGTAATTGAAAGTAAGTAAATCATAAATAAACCAATTGCAATTACTGTACCAAAATCAACTAAAAATTTCTGGCTTGCAAAACGGAAGGAAAGGAAGCCTATCATGTCTGTAAAAATTGCAATTAATAATGCTCCAGAAGTTAATATAGCTCCATTCCTTACAGCCCTAGTTCGAACTTCTGTTGAGAAATCTCTAAGTGTTTCTCGTCCTTCAAAATTATTTTCTTCTTCTTCACGCAGCAACTCTCTGTATCTGGCTACAACATGAATACCATAATCTACTCCAATCGCTATAAGTAATATTGGAATTGAGTTCATCGCTGCATTAAAAGTCAGATTTAAAATTCCACTAATCCCATATGTCCCTAGAATCCCAAGGATTGTGGAAATAAGAACAAAGGCCGTATCTCTAACAGTTCTAAATTGAGAAAATAAGATTATGGTAAGTAACAAAATTGACATTCCAATTAGTTGCCCTATTTCTGCACCTATATTTGCAGTCTGCGCTATTGAAAAATATGCAAAAGATAGGCCAGATACCTGAAAATCTTCTCCAGCAATCAGTTTACCATTATTTTCCATTTCTAGTGTCCAATTCTGTACCTCATTGTTAATTATGTTAGTTATTGAGAGTTCATCGCCTTCGAATTTATCTGGGTCAGTACCCTCTGCTTCTAGCCAAGTCTCTATATCAGTATCTACAAATAAAGAAATAGTAATTATGTCAGATTTTGCCAATCTTTCTTCTGATGCAATGTCAATATAGTTACCCTCTTTATCCTGTTCTTTAGATGGTAAGGTAGCGTTAATAAATTCAAAATAGGGAATTTTTTGCATTTCTAAGTGGAATGCAGTTATTCCAGAAATAGCTCCTTGAAGGGTATTAATTGACTGATTAAATTCTTCATTTTGACTTGCTTCTAGGGATACTTCAGAATCCATTTTAATTCCCATAGCAGTAGAAAAAATAGAATCTAAAATTTTGATTCGGTTTTCTCCACTTACTAATCTTTCAATCCATCCCTTATTTGGTGTCCAATTTTGTAGGTTAGAAGAATTAGCAATTGCTACCTCAAGTGGGGCTTCCAAAGTTACATTCAAAGCCTGATTTAAATTATCTGAAAGATTTTCTCTTGATGAGTCATAGATTGAATCTAATGATGTTTGTATTTCATTCAACCAATGGCCATTATTTGGATCTACCATAATAGACCATCCATATGCAGCTGAAGCGGGTCCTAAGACAGATCCTGCGCCAGTATCTAATCTATGACTTAGTGATTGGTTGTGAGACATCATTTCTGCTTCTATATCAGCCAGAATCTCCCAAGTTTCGTCCACCAGTAAATCTCCCTTCTCCATATTAACAAGAATTCGGATTATGTCTATCGATGATGTATATGTTTCTTCAATTTGGTATAGTAAATCCACATCTTCATTTGAATTTCTATCGGGATAGAAAGCATCTTCAGAGTTATCAAATTGAATTCCAACTCCCATTGATTCGGCAATTGGTCCAGCCACGAACATAGATAATACTAGTATCAATGAAAGAATTGCTACTATAGAAGTACGCGGTCTATCTATACTCAAATTTGTTAATCTATCAAATGGATTCTTCATTGTCTGGCCCCTGTAACATAAACGCGAGTAATCAATGGTTTAATTCTGACTCTATGGTATCAATAAATACTAGAAGTTAGCTATTAAATGAAATAATTTCTCTTTAAACTAATTGTTGTATTTTTCAATAATATTTTGTCTAGAGTCTAGAAGTAAGGATTCTATTTTGACCTTAATGTCTGACTCTATTTTTTCTATTATTTCTGAGATATCTTTTTCTGAAATATTTCCTCTTTTTGAAAATTGTTTTTCTAGATTAGCAAGCATTTCTTTCTCTCT
>DAJW01000058.1:5431-5555 GCA_002496485.1 Euryarchaeota archaeon UBA36 | reverse complement strand
TCATCCAGACTCCTGTACTGTGATGCCATTGCAACTCCAACTGCTTGACTGAACTGAGTTCCAACAGGACTTGAAACCGAAATAAACCTACCATCTCTGTATGAATAATGAACTGGCATCTGCC
>DAJW01000058.1:0-5135 GCA_002496485.1 Euryarchaeota archaeon UBA36 | reverse complement strand
GAATAATGAACTGGCATCTGCCTACCTTTGATATTATCTTCCACATTTCCAATGCAATGACATATCATACTAACCATATCTCTACCTCTTACAAATTGGGCACCAGGCTGACGATATGTTGGAAAAATCCAATCATCTTCATTCAATGCCATAGTTTGCGCAATTGCCACACATTCTTCTCCGAAAGACCTCATGTAGAAGGATAATTTACCAGTTCGTTGCATCTTCATCATCCTATCATCAAAAATTCTTAGCCTAACCATATGCTCCAAACCAGTTATCAATAACTCAGGTTTCAGTCCGGGATTCCATTCTCCGTTAGCTTTGTTGTCATCACCCAAAACTCTAACCAGACCCTTGGCAATAATCATAGTATCTTCAGCAGTACATTTTCCTGGATTTGGTCTGGAAAAATCCTCCGGTGACCAAGGCCACTGATCAAAACTCGACTCATCACCGGGCCTGAATGGTGCTGTAGGGATGCTGAGTGATTCATCCCCTTTTTTTGTTATTTTATCACCTCTATTTCATCATGTAGCTCACTAACTGCAGAACCTGTTGATTCTCTAGTAACTACGGGAATACCTCCTTCTGCTTCTTCCCATAATAATCCAGCTCTGTAACTAGACCTAACTAGAGGTCCACTAGCGACAGCTTTGAATCCCAAACTTCGCGCCTCACTATCCCATTTAGCAAATTGACTAGGTTCAGGAAATCTATCTACTGGCAAGTGCCTATCTCCCGGTTGTAAGTATTGCCCGATAGTAATCATTTCCACGCCAGCACCTCTCAATATCATCATTGCCTCAGTTACCTCTTCATTAGTTTCTCCTAGCCCTACCATGATACTCGACTTAATCTTCAAATCTGGTCTAATTCTCTTAGCTTCCTTTAGAATATTTATTGATTGTTCGAATGATGCCCTAGGGTCCCTAACCTTACTATCAAGTCTAGGTACACACTCTACGTTATGAGCGAATACTTTCAATGGTATATCTTTCAGAAGGTCAGCTAATGCCGCTAAATTACCATCTAAATCCGAACAGAGTAACTCTAATCCTACCTCAGGATTTTTTTTGTTGATTTCTAATATGCATCTCCTATAATGATTAGCCCCTCCATCGGGCAAATCATCTCTATTTACTACAGTAATGACCGCGTGATTTAGTCCCATTTTTGAAACTGCTTCCGCTAATTCTTTTGGCTCATTGTTATTCAAAGGTGGCGGAGTCTTTACCGTACCAACAGCACAAAATCTACAACCCCTGGTACAAACTTCACCAGCAATCATAAATGTGGCCGTACCTCTCCCCCAACAATCATGAATATTCGGGCACCTAGCTTCTTCACAAACGGTATTTAGATTATTTTTTTCAACACTATTTTTAGTTTCATTGTATCGAACCTGTGATATACCAATAGGCAATGAAGTCTTAAACCAATTTGGAAGGCGTTTTCTGAGCTTCTTCCTTTTTTCTTTCGGATTCATACTTACGCTCCCACTACAAACTTGATTCGACAATACTATGTCATCTAGATTTGGAAGGCGCGTCCCCATTATTACACCGTGAGAACGATGGAAATTAACCATTATCCTATTAGGTTTGTATATCATTCCTAAATACAATCAGTAATATCTACTGACTATTCGGGAGCATATATGAGTAAGGGTGCGGTATTAGTTACAGGGGGCTCCGTAAGAATAGGAAAAGCAATTAGTCTGAACCTTGGAAAAAGTGGTTATTCCGTAGCAATTCAATACAGAAAATCTAAATCAGAAGCACATGCTTTAGCTGAAGAAATTGAAACTTACGGAGTTTCTTCTTGCGTAGTTCATTGTGATTTTACCGACCAATTGTCAACTAGTACATTGATTAATAGAGCAAATAAGAAAATCGGCGAAATCCAAGCTCTAGTCAACAATGCATCCGTTTTTGAATATGATGATATATCAAATTTTGAGAATAATAAATGGGATCTACATATGTCGGTCAATGGCAAATCGCAACTCATCCTAATAAACAGCTTGATGAAACAGTTATCCGAAGATAATGAGGGGAGTATTGTTAATATCTTGGATCAAAAGATAGCAACACCAAACCCAGATTATTTATCATATACTGCATCAAGATTTGCTATGTTAGGTATGACCAATGCTTTGGCAATAGGATTAGCCCCCAGAGCCAGAATCAATTCTGTTGCACCAGGGCACACCTTAGCTAGTCCCGATCAAACAGATACTGGGTTAATCAAGGCACAGAAACAATCACCTCTAGAAAGGGGGCCTACACCAGATGAAATAGCAGAATCAGTTACTTTTCTGATGAATAATAAATCAATTACCGGACAAACAATTTTTGTAGATTGTGGCGAGCGCCTACTCTCAAGAAAACGAGATATAGTTTTCGAAACTGAGGAATAATATGAATGACTTAAACGGAAATTTCAACAATTTGATTTCTACTAATTCTGAATTATCAACTATGTTATTTCTTGAAGACGAAACTAGAGAAATTGAAGTTGGCATACATGAATATGAACAGGGATTTAAACAGTCTGTTAAATTTGATATTACAGTATTTGTATCGGGAAACAACTCACTAGAACCAGATTCTCCCGATTTCTTGAGTTATGAATTTTTGAAAGAGTCATTGGATTCTGTTTTAGAAATTAAAAGGTATGATTTGTTAGAAACTATCGCTAATGAGATTATTGAATTGTTATTCAAAAATAATAATATTGCAGCTGCTTCGGTTAAAGTTAGTAAATTAGAAATCCCCGGTTTGTCAGGAAATTTAGGATGTTTGATTACCAAATTTAAGTAATATTATTGGTGCAGGGGGTGGGATTTGAACCCACGAAGCTCTTCGCACCGGAGCTTAAGTCCGGCCCCTTTGACCACTCGGGTACCCCTGCAGGCTACCCTACAGAGTAATTACCTTTCAATCGAGCGCTCTCTCGGATATTGCCAAATTGTCAAAAAATCGATGCATATGATACTCTAATTCCCCCAATCCTTTAACATCTCGAATGCTGCGGTAAGACGTGGAAAAAGAGTCAAACGCCAACTACAATGTTCGAAAGATATTATTTGCATTTCTAATTTCTGCCCTATTTATATCTCCAACTTTAGTATTTTCATCACCTAGTCTTGAATTAGAAAAAGATACTGATTCCCGATATTCTAGTACTTCCGAAACGAACTTGTATTCCCTATATTTTTCTACCGCTAATGAGTCAGACATGGATGGATTGATAACTACTAAAATACCCGAATCAGGAGGTCAAGAATCTAAAAGTGCCTTAGATGAAGATGTCGAGTTTAAGACCAATGAATTTCTTTCATCCATAGATTTTTTTGGCCGCAAATTCGCATCTGAAGACTCATATTTCGTAACTGTAAATTTATTCATGAAAGCAACTGGACCTTCTCAATCAAGTGTCGATTGGACAATTTCAATCGAAACTCCATCCGGAGAAATTGGTAAAACTAATTGGGATGGAACAGTTTGTGAATCAAGTTTCCAAAATTCATGCGACTTTGATTACGAAAGTTTCGACATATCTATAGGCTCAAATCAGATGTTCTCAATCCAGAAGGATGAGCAACTTGAGGTCAAAGTTACAGCTACAATGAGTGGATGTAATGATGGTCTATTTTCAAATTGCGAAGCCGAAATCGCTTGGAATCAGATTTCTGGAGATAATAGACATTCTAGTTTAGAAGTCGATGGTAATGCATTAGCAGATACTATAATCAAGACTCAGAGGAAGGGGGCTCAGATTGCAGAAGGTTCGAAATTAGAATGGTACCCAAATGATGTAGAAGATGAAATGAAAATGCAGTTTTCAATAGATGTTCAGAGTGCTTTCGGCCGTTATGATATTAAGATTATAGAATTATTTGTCCGTGATCCCGATGGAATCTACAGAGTAGATCACAGAATCACCGGAGCAGACGAAGGAATAGAAGATTCAAACAATGGAATCTTTGGTACATATATTTGGAATTATCCCAGTGACTTACCTTCAGGCGAATATTCAGTTGAGCTGAGGGTTACGGATATCCAAGGAAATCAGGTAACTATTGAACATGAAAAAATAACTATGATGGAATGGGGAATATCAGTCAAAGATCGTAACAGTGGTTCGACCGTATATGTGGCTCCAGGTCAATACAGTTATGTCGATCTCGAAATAAAAAATATTGGGGACTCGAGTAAAGCCATTACAGCCGAAGTAGATCTAAGGACTACGCTAGGCAGCTCTTGGTTAGTAGAAGTAGACTCACCAGAAGGTTATGAAATTCAATCTGGCGGGTCCACAGTCTATGCGACACTATCACTAAAGGCCCCCGAAGATTTAACTGGAACTCCTTCTAAAATCACAATCAGAGTTTCTGCAGAAGGAATAGTCAATGGAGCTGAAGCGTTCGTAGATTTAGACGAAATAGTATATAATCTAGAGGAAACTGATGTATATACGCCACCCGTAGTTTCCATTTGGTCCGATGATCACAAGGTTCCAATAGCTAATTCATCTAGGCCAGGATCAATCGATTCAACAATTCCAAGGTTTGTCAATCATGATGAATTCAATCCATTCATTTTAGAAATATTCAATTCAGCTTTTGGCCCTGATTCATTTAGAATCGATGTTTTGAAAAGATCTAAATCTTTGATTCGAATTTTCGACAATTCTACAAATGAACAAATCACCGAAGACCCAGGTGATGGTACCTTCCATTATCCACCAGACCCCAATGGCGAGGAATCGGGAGTCCAACTACCAAGATTTCAAACCGCGGAATTAAGACTAGAGATTAAGCCAAGTTTGGACAGAGAAGATTCTGACATAGCAGAAATTCAGCTTGAAATAACTAGTGATGGAAACTCTAATCTTACGTCTTTGGTTACTTTCACTGTTCAGCGAACTTTTGGAATTAGAGCGGAAGTATCTCAAGACTGCGACGGCACCCCTCTAGGATATATGCGAGTATCATTGTGTTCTCCTGATTCGGAACGTCCTGAATTAGAATTTAGGACACGTATCACTAATAGCATGTCTGATCAACCAGCAGTAAATTGGCTAATACAAGATCCATCATCCCTGAAGAAAAATCTAGATTTGAATCA
>DAJW01000111.1 GCA_002496485.1 Euryarchaeota archaeon UBA36 | reverse complement strand
TGCATCTGAATTGTCTCCAACACCATCTAAGTCTGAATCTTGCCATTCATTAGAATCATTAGGAAAATGGTCTAATGTATCTAATATTCCATCCTGATCTGAATCGTTTCCAAATACGTCTAATCCATACAGTATATTATTTGTAGGGAATTTGAATCCCTCTGGCATATAAAATCCAAAATCGCAATTAGCAGATATTGATTCGTTGCTACTGTGATAATACATCTTACATATGTCGTATCCTGGACCTGATACGTCTCCCTTGCTATTGAATGTAATTTCTGAGCTCGCCCCTTCCCACTCATAACCGATATAACTTATTGATTGATTTAAATCTAAATCTAAAATCTCTGATAGAATAAATGACTCTCCAATAATTGACACGGCATCATAAACCTCTGCTTGAAAAATCGAAATATTATCATTACAAGAGTAATTTAATTCGCATTCAGTCCAGAAATCATGAGCTCTCTCAGATTCATAGTCCGTTGTCGTATTAATGGAAAATAAATTTTCAGCGTGACTCTTATTTTCTAATAAATCTAAATCGAACCATTCAGGAACTGATATATTACCGGTAAAATTCATATTTTTTAATTCGGATATTATTTGTGGAGTTAAATCGTCTGAAGCGACGATAACCACTCCATCACAGTCAGCGCTAGTAATTTGCTCTGCAATACCTGAGATATAATTTGAATCTGACCAACTAAATACTGTAATGTTTACATCGCTTCCATTTTCATCTGTACAAACTGTGTTGCCATTGTTCGTCCAATCATGGTAAAATCTCTGTTGGACATCATGCCCCCAATCCTCATTCAGCTTTACCATAGCTGGACTAGAAGAACCGGAAAGATTCATTGATACAGACAAGGCATTGCCCATCCAATCATCCGTAGGAACGACTCTGAAAAATCCATCAAATGCGCTTAAATCTGGATTAGTTGAGGTTGGTGAAATATGTGGAATTCCCTCTTGATTATACAATAGGTCATTTGCTTCCCACACTGCCCCCGAGCAAAATGGTCCAATCACTAAATTGATTCCGTCATCAATTATTGACTGTGCGGAATTACCTGCAGAGAAGCTAGAACAAGCTGAATCATACTCTACTATGTCGAACCAGTAATCTTCTTGCTGGCGATTCAAGTGATGAGTGGCTATTTTAGCAGAAGCGATGAATCCGGGAGAATACTGTGATACTACGCCAGTTATTGGGTGTAATAGAGCAATCTGGACAATCTCCTTTAGACCAAATTCTAGCATATGATACACATCAAGTCCATAAAGTGGACTATCCGTTTCAAAATTGAATCCTTCAACTAATGACTCGGTGGATATACTATGTTTGAAATCCTGATAAACAGTTGAGTTAGTTGAGTTGTAGATGAGTTGGAAAACACTGAATCCGTTTCCTGCAACATCGCCATTGTTTTCATTAAATGTGATTTCGGAACTTACTCCTTCCCATTGATAGCCCACGTATCTAATTGAGTCTTCCAAGGTTTCATTCGAGTAATCAGATAGGATGAAAGCCTCTCCAATTAGAGTGACTGCATCAAATACCTCAGGAGTGAAGATGCCAGTTGCACATTCTGAGTTATTTGAACATTCATCTTGAAATTCTAACAACTTGTTTGAACCCTCAGAGTTATCAGAATCTTGTGAGAAATGAGAATTCGGATTCAAAGTGATGATTCCATCTAATAGACTGGAATCAGAAATTACATTGGCTAAAGCAGTGGAAGACATTCCGTCTGAACCAAAAATCTGCCCACTCCATCCTTGATTAGCAAGCTCCTCAATTAAACCAGCTCCTTCTGTGGAGTATGAAATTAGTATGACGCTGTCGCAACTATTATTCGCTACTATTTGTGACTCATCACTGAAGTCTACTTGAGATTCAATGACTTCAATAGGATTTGTGCATAGTGACTTTCCTGAATCCAACCAAGAATCTTCGAATGATTCTGCAATATTCACTGCGTAAGAGTTTGTCATGTGAATCAGGGCTGGACTGGTAAAATTACTCGCAATTTCTGCCAGAGCTATTCCTTGATATCCATCGGAAAGGGCCAAACGGAAAAACCCGGGATATTCAGAAATATTACTCAGTTCGGGATCGGTAGAGGCGGGGGAGATATGAGGAATTCCAGCAGAAGAAAGAGCTTCGTTTGCTCCCTTTGAAGCCCCTGAACACATTGCTCCAACTATTAGTTCGACTCCATCTGATATTATATCCTGGGCAATTGATTCAGCTACGCTATAATCGCACTGTGTGTCGTAATTTGAAATGCTGAATTCGTAAACCTCTTGATTGTCATTAAGATAGTCTACGGCGATTGAGGAAGCTGCAGAAAAACCTGGCCAAAAATATTGGAGTGGCCCAGTATTATCTATCATTAGAGCTATTTCGACTGGGATTAGAGAGTTATTATTTCCAATGGTGTCATCATCTCCTGAAACGGGAACAATAATTGTAGAAATGGCCCCTATTAGGAGTATTACAGAAATTATGTGTACTCTTAGTTTAAATTGATATTCGGTGTTCATCATTTTGCGATTCGAGTATCTGAATTAAAATTTCCGTTGTCCACTATCTCATATTTTAGATACGTTTAATGATAAAATAAATTTTGTTATAAGTTATTTTTGGGAGATAAACGAGGAAGTAAAAAGTTGGTGTATATACTCACAAAAACAAATATTACTGCAGTGACTAGTGCAATCGTAGAACCACTGCCAGCTCTAGTTTCAGCAGAGATAAAAAGTCCAATTAAAACTGAAATTAAACCGAAAAATTGGGACCAAATCAGGCATGATCGAAAACTTGTACCAACCTGTTGAGCTGTGGCTGCAGGTGTTATAAGAAGGGCTGTAACTAGCAAAATTCCTACTATTTTGACCATACTGACTATTACTGCAGCAGTGATTATACTGAAAAATAAGCCAATTTCACGTACTGGTAATCCTTGAACTCTTGCAGCGATTGGATCAATGGATAAAGCCAATAGAGGATTGCGAATTAACGAAATTGAGAAAATAGATATTATGGAGATAATTAAAATCAGGTCAAGATTTTCTTGGTCAATTAGTAGTAGATTGCCATAAAGATAGCCTTCGACATCTAGAGTAATACCCCCTCCCCAGACCTTTAACACGAAAAGTCCGAAACCTAGCATTCCTGTACTAAAGATTGCAATGGAAGCATCTCCAGCCAAGATTTCTCTTCTTTGCATTTCGAATATCAGAATTGAAGAAATGATACTGAAGATTAGGGCATAAAGCAAGGGAGAAGTAAAGCCTATTGCAATACCAACACAAATTCCCCCAAATGATACATGCGCTAGTCCATCTCCTAGCAGGGATAGATTTCTGATAATTAGGAAGTTTCCGATAATACAAGCTAAAAATGTGACAAAAATAGCTGAAACTAGTGCATTTTCAAATAAACCTGGACCATTATCAGTTATGAAAAAATGTGGAAAAGTTTTTCCCGGAACATATGGACCAATAGACTGTAAGATTGGACTTAAAAAATCCATCAATATTCTTCCTATTTGCATGATTAGACATCTCCTCTTTTTAGCTTGGTTGTATGAGTAGGAATATGAGTTGAGTGAGGATCTGTAATCCCACGTATTTTAGCTAAATCATTCAAATCGGGTAGTTCCTTGGATGGTCCATCAAACTGTATGCTCTTTTCTAAATAGATTATTCTATGAGTGCTCTGCGTTACCGCTGATAAGTCATGTGAAACCATAATTATTGTTTTTCCGTGGTGATGGCATAAGTCATCTAAAAGCTTAAGCAGAGAGTTTTTCGAAGATCTATCTACTCCAACCAGTGGTTCATCAAGTAATAAAAAATTTGATTCTGATGCAAGAGCTTTGCCAATTAATGCCCTCTGGAGTTGCCCACCTGAAAGTCTGGAAATATCAACATTCTCCATTTCAATTAGTCCTACCATTTTGATTGCTTGGTCGACCTTATCTCTACTATTATCATCCATTCTCCTAAGAAAATTATTTTTACTCAAAGTACCAAGATTTATTAGTTCTCTAACTGAAATACGGATATTACCTGAAAAGTTTGAAGCTGCTTGAGGGACCCATCCCACCATTCCTGAGTTGTGTCTACAGGCAGGTTCATGCCCGTAAACC
>DAJW01000044.1:2794-14632 GCA_002496485.1 Euryarchaeota archaeon UBA36 | reverse complement strand
TTGCCAGCAGAAGGGGCGAGTATGGAAGTAGATACATTAGATACAATTAGTACCTATGTTGGAAATAAGAGTTCAACAAAATTCACCTCTGAATCGTGTGCTGCATTGGCATACATTGATGAAACTAATAATGAAGTTAGACTTGCAGTTTTCAATAAAGGGAAGTGGAGTACGGAAACGGTATTTGGTGATGTAACTGTATCTAATATTATTGATGTTTCTTTGGGTTTAGATTCGAATGATATGCCACACTTATCTGTAATCACATATCTTAACGATGGTACAGAATATAACATACACTATCTCACAAAGGATCAGGGAGATTGGGTTGAGAAGTCGTGGACTCAAAGTTCAGTAGCAATCACGGCTTCAATAATTGAGATAATGAATAATGATGATATTTTGATAATTTATCAACAACATTACACTTCTGAATCTATACATTATCTAGAATTAGTAGCAAGAATATGTTCATCAGCGCAGTTTAACGCAACGGCATGTGTAGATACTAATGATTGGATTTTGATGCCGGATGGTTCAGCTTACTCTTCGGAATGGAATATTCAAAGTGCATCTCTCTCAAATTCACTGGATTCCGACATTTCTAAAGAAGGAATTATGTTCATTTCTTATCTAGATTCTGGATGTTCAGGAAATTCAGATTGCCTCACAAATCCGGGATATGTAAATATTGTTCAGATAGATTCTGATGGATTTGGAACTCCGATAAATACTACTCAACTAGCTCACGTTTCTGGTGAATATATTGCAGGAAGGAATGCCGTATCAGGAAATCAAACTTTAGCAATTGATTTAGGACTTGATGGAACAGTACATATTTCTTATCTTAGTGACGTAAACAGCCTGAATTATACATATTGTTCTTCCTCATGTGAAATTTCTAGCTCATGGTCTGTAGAAGATGTATCAAATTTAGCTGGTTTCAGTGGGACTGGAGTAATTGATATGGCAGTTGGCCCAGATTTGTCAACCCTAATTTTTGCAGGAACTTCAGATGGAGTATTTAACTTGCATAAATCAAGTAATTCATGGGATTTATCAGAAGTCTCTAGTTCTGGTGGTTCTGATTGGATTTCAGTTGAAATCAGCGAACAGGGAAAGATGTGGGGCTTTGTATACTACCCTGGAAGTTCATCATCGATTGTTACATTTATCCAAGAGGGTTTGACGAGTCCGGGTTTACTTAGTGACATAGATGGAGATGGGTGGACTCGGCTAGATGAAATTAGATGTGAAACAGACTTTACTGATTCAACTAGTTCTCCGACAGATTCTGATGATGATGGAGAATGTGATCTCAATGATAGATCTGATGGACAAGGATTATTTTCAAATTCTGATGCATTGGCAGTGGGGGATGGATTTGCTTGTTCAATTGGCGCATTCAGGGACAACCCATCTGAAATACCAGTTACAAATTACAGCATAATTTGTTGGGGAGATAATTCGGAAGGTCAGTTAGGCACTTCAGGTTCTGCAATTACTGATGGAAAGGCGATATTCGTTGATTTACCTGTAGGATTTAACGCTGTTGAAATAGATGCGGGAGAGGCCCATGTCTGTGCAAAGAGTAGTAATCAGGAATTAGTATGTTGGGGAAGAAATACTGAGGGTCAACTTGGAAGGGGAGTAAAAACTGCAACTGAATTACCTGGATATGTAATATTCCCGGACGGAGAATTGATTGAGGATTTTGATAGTGGGTCGAATCATAACTGCGCGAAAACAGTATCTCTAAAACTATATTGTTGGGGGGAAACTAGTGACAATAGGCTTGGTTTACCATTAAATCAACTTGAAATTGAGGATTTTTCTGATAATTCCAATAATTGGGTTACCGATTCCAGCTACTACGTACACGGTCCGAATTCGGGATATAGTGAACTATATTGGTACAGGTGGTCCAGTTTTATTGAAACTAGTTATTACTCCGAAAATTTTGCATTATCTGCAGGGGACTCTATTTCCTTTAAATTGAAGGCTGCATATTTTGGAGATAATGGATTCGACCAAGAGTGGTTGAAGATAAGTTATGGAGATGTCGAAGTAGGCGAAATTTTGAGCAGTGATTTAACAAGATATAGTAGTTGGTCTGATTGGATTGAGTATACGGTTCAAATTCCTGATAATTATGATGGAGATAGCCCTGCTAGACTAGAGTTTGAAGTTCGTGGACAGTACTTCTATTTGATGATTGATGATATAGTAGTCATGCCATCAGTTATCGAAATTCCTGATATTGACACACCATCTGAGATTTATTGGGATCAACAAAAATATATCTCTGAATTGAGCATGGGAGATAGGCATTCATGTTCTCTTCAGACTAATGGAGATGTATACTGCTGGGGATATAATGGAGGTAGTAATAATTTAATTCTTGGCAATTCTATCCATACTTCTGAAAATTATTCAGATCCTGTAAAAGTCGATTTATCAACTGAAAACAGCTTAGTATCCACTAAATGGCAAAATTATGAGGTTACAGGCATTTCTACCGGTGGAGATATTTCATGTGCAATTCTAGAGAGTACTGATTCTGTGTGTTGGGGGAATTCTGAAGCCAGCTATATTAAAGATGCAGCTTTTTCAACTATATCATCCACAGGAAATGATGGAGAAAAATCAGAATTATTACTTTCGAATAACGGAGAAATAATATTAGCATATAGTAATGATTCGGGAATTTCATATTCTATAAACAATGGAATAAATTGGACTAATTTTGATGTCTGTATTTCATCTAATGAATGTAATGCCGATTATGGCTTAGGGGCGACTGAAGACTCTTCAGGAAATTTACATTTTGCCACATATGATATAGAAAATGGAAATTTGATGCATACATATGAGAATGAAGCTGGTTCATGGATATCAGAAAATCTCTCAAGTTTTTCTAATAGTGATGATTCCATTAGGGGAATGGGGCCCCAAATATCAAAAATAGATGAGTTATTGCAAGTAATTTATCTTAATGATTCAACAGAAGATAGGTTGGAAAGTGTAACTGTAACAGATGTTGGCAAATATATTGATGTGATTGATGAAGATGACTATGGTAGCACTTCTGCGGTATCTGATGATAATGGACTAATTCATATGGTGTATGAAACTGATGGTGCATTATATTATGTTAAAAACAGTGGAACGAGTATAATTACAGAAACAATATTTAATGTTGATTATGGTTCACCTTCTAATCCCTCAATTACTGTAGATAGCAATAATTTACCCCATATATCTTACTTCGCTAGTTGGTGTGATTGTATACAATATGTTCACCACAATGGCACTGGGTGGGAATACGACAATGTTTTCTTAGGTTGGGATTTTTCTGTGCATTCAACTTCTATTGAATTGGACTCAGGAAATAATCCTATGATTGTATTTTCTGGACAAAATACCAGTGTTTCTAGAGGTACTGAAAATATAATGTATTTTTCTATATACAATGGAACAAATTGGACCATAAACGAATTAATAGTCTACAGCAGTTCTTACTATATTGGGTCGTCATTAGATTTCGAACTAAATAATACGGGAGTTCCATATATTGCGTATTTTGATGATTATTACTCTGATTCTCTGAAAATTATGAGTTTAGTTAATGATTCATGGACAACGCCTACTGTGGTTAGTAATTATGCAGGTTATATTAATATTGATATGAACTCAATATCAATGAAATTTGATAGCGCGGATAATACCCATATATCTTACTATGATAGGAATTATGCAGATCTGAAATACGCATACAGAGGGTTTGGTGAATCAAGTTTCACCAATATCGGGCTCGAATATACTGGAACTGTAGGGCAGATGAATTCTCTGGTTCTGGATTCGAATGATATCCCGCATATCGCTTACTACAATGCATATTATGCCGACCTGAAATACGCATATTGTAATTCCAGTATTTCCGATTGTTTGACTAGCTCGAGTAATTGGATTTATGAAACGCTGGATTCATATCAAACAACGGGCTACTATCCAGCATTATCGATAGATAATTATGATAATTTATATGTTATATACAATAACTGGTCTTGGAATAGAATGAATTTATTAGTTTATAGAAATAGTAATCCAATTAATGAAGTTGTATCTGTCATAGGTAACTCTCATTATGATATGGATGCAGAATTTACAGGGGATTCAACTCATATTAGTTATTACAATGGTAGTGAAGAAGCTGGAAGTTTGGCTTATTCTTCTAAGATTAATAACGTTTGGAATACGATTACTGTTGATTCAACATCCACTAAGACAGGGCTTTATTCATCTTTAGAAGTTGATAGTTCGGGAAACATACACATTTCGTATCTAGATAGTACTAATGGAGATTTAAAATATGCATTCTATAATGGAACTACTTGGGCAATTAGTACTGTTTCAAATAATGGTGGATTGATTCTTAATACTGAAATAGTGATTGATAATTTAAATTATCCAAGAATTGTAGATTTGAGAAATAATGGTGAATTCTACACTCACGATTGGGATGGCATATCATGGAATTCGATTGCAAGTGGAACAAACAATATTTCATTTACATCGGATTTAGGATTAATCGTAGATAGAAGGGGAATTACCAAAATATCAGTTAATGAAAGTACTTCTAATGATTTACTTTTTGTCACTCCAAAGCATAGTAAATCATTGCTAATTGGGAACTCGAATTCCGATAAATCTGGAACATTATTGGGTGCCGGAGAAAGTGGAATAAA
Source organism: Euryarchaeota archaeon UBA36 (assembly GCA_002496485.1). Taxonomy (GTDB): domain Archaea; phylum Thermoplasmatota; class Poseidoniia; order Poseidoniales; family Thalassarchaeaceae; genus UBA36. The sequence continues at coordinate 9,884 of DAJW01000044.1, read as the reverse complement.
ATCCTTGAGCATCGGAAAAAGTCATGGATGTGGAGTTTTCGAGAATTTGATCAAATGCTGGGGAGAAGGTAGTGGCGGTAAATTAGGTAATGGAGATACTCAAAGTTCGGCTAATCCACTACAAGTTGTGACTATTTCTGGACACACTCCTACCGAGGTTGTTGTTTCTCCAACTTCTGAAGGTAATTTAGGTACATCTTGTGGATTATTTACAAATCATTCGGATTCGAGTAATACGATTTACTGCTGGGGAGAATGGGATGTGGACTCTAGCGGCATATCTACTCCTCAGCAGATATTTATGGATGATACCAATAATGCCGCATTCTCACCAGTTGATGGTTCCGAGACTCTAGCTGAAGGCACTACTGATATTATTCAGATTGACTTAGGATCTCGTGAAGGTGCTTCATTTGGTTGTGCAAGGTCGAGATTAGGTCATGTAAAATGTTGGGGGTACAATGACGTTGGGCAATTAGGAATAGGAAATACTACTACAATGGGAGATAATGAAAATGAAATGGGCTTGAACTTACCCTTTGTATCTTTGGGAGCTAATAGGACAGCTACTGATATCGCAGTGGGCTATCATCATGCATGTGCCATACTTGACACTGGAAATGTTACGTGTTGGGGGAAGAATAATTATGGGCAACTTGGGATTGAAATTACCTCTGGTATTTACCAGAGTATTGGAGATACTAGTACAGAATTAGGAGAAAATCTAGTTAGAGTGGATTTAGGAACTGGCAGAACTGCAGTTCAGATAGATGCTGGTGACTACCATACTTGTGCTCTATTAGATAATGGAAATGTAAAATGTTGGGGTTGGAATCAGCATGGTCAATTAGGAATAGGAAATATGACTACAATTGGCGAAAGTGAAAATCAAATGGGAGATAATCTAGATTCAGTGGATTTAGGAACTGGCAGAACTGCTATTTCAATTTCTGCTGGTGGGCATATGTCTTGTGCGATTTTGGATACGGCAGTTTTGAAATGTTGGGGATATAATGGATTTGGCCAACTTGGACAGGGCCATACTGAAAGTATAGGTACTGGAATTGATGTAGATTCCAATGGAGTATCATGTATTGAGGGATACGCAGATGATGATAATATTCGAGAATGTAATGCGCGAATGGGTAATGGATTAGAGGGAATAGATCTGGGTAAAAATCGTACAGTATATTCTGTTTCAGTAGGTCATTCCCACATATGTGCAATATTAGATAATGGCAGTGTTAAATGTTGGGGCAGAGGTATTGATGGAAGTTTAGGATCTGGAAATGTTCTGAATTATGGAGATGAAACTGGAGAGATGGGGGATTCTTTGCCCTATGTTGATTTATCGAATAATAAAGTTAAGTCAATTTCTTCGGGGACCTATCATACTTGTGTGATTCTTGTAGATGATAATTCGACCTGTTGGGGAGATAATCAATATGGGCAGTTGGGAATTAATAGCAATGAAGATATTGGAGACCAGGCGAATGAAATGGGTGAAAATCTCATAAATGTTGATTTGGGTGGAAAAACTAACCAAATTGTTTCGAGTTCAGATTATTCTTGTGCAATTTTAGATGATGGTTTTATTCGGTGTTGGGGGAGAGCTTCTGCGGGACAATTAGGTGTAGTTGGTAGCGATAATATTGGAGATGCAGCAGGAGATAATAGCGGAGTTTCGATGGGAGCTTATCTAATGATTACCGATTTGAGTATGATTCCTTCCGATTATGATAATGATGGGTGGATTGATTTATGGGATTTGGATGACGATAATGATCTGCGAATAGATACCAATGATGATTTACCTTTTGATGAGAGAGATTGGATAGATGGAGACGATGATGGATTAGGGACTAATGTAGATACGGATGACGATAACTCAGCAATTCAAACCTTGGAGCAAGATACAATTAACACTTGGTCGGACTCGGAAGAAGAGGCTTGTAATACTCTATCATGGAGTAGCCTATCTGAACCAAGTGACTTTGATGGAGATGGAATATGTGATGAACTTGATGATGATTTGGACGGGAATGGATGGAATAATACATATCAGACCACATGTTTTGGAGGTGAATCAGAATATTGGTCCCATCGAGGAGTATGGGATAATTCTGGAACCAGCATTCTGACATCATCTTCAGATAACCTAAGAGGATATGACTTCTTCTTATCCGATTATGGAATAAGATTCTTCTACACTTATAATGATGACAGAATTTATCATCAATTGATGAAGCATGATGGTACTTTTTCTAGTTTGTCAAGTATTTATGATAGAAATGATTTTTCTTACATGGGAATGATGGAGAAAAACGGATTACTTTATCTGACTAGTGAAAATGCTGTTTTTAGACTAGTAGATGATGATAGTACAATGTCTTCAGAAGTAAATATACTTGGAACTGGGTCATCAGCTACGGAGCTTGCAATTAATGATGAGGAGAGCATGATAGTTAGATGGAAGGGGAGTATACCGAGAATTGAGGGAGCGTACATTAATGGTTCTACATTCATGATTAATGCACCAAGTGGCATATCTGCAGGAGATGCATATCATGGACAATTAGCTTTTGGATCTGGAAATAGGCTTCATTTGATGATAGTGAATATTTCTGCTAGGGATGGTGGTTCGCCTGTAGGATTCTATCACTATTATGCTGATTTAGGAGATAAATTAAATGACGGAAGTACAGTAACTTGGAGTTCTGGTAATCTTATCCTAGAAAGAAACTCTAGTACTTCATGGAGCAGCAACACAGGCTATTCTGCTACAGAATTTCATACGGCCGAGTTATTTGCCAGCGGAGATGGTAATTTGTATGCGGCAATGTACAATGATACAGATTTATGGTTCTCTACATTCAATGGAGTGAGTTGGAATACGGAGAAATTAGCTGAATCTACCGGCAGGAATGAAGGTGTGACAATTAATACTAATTCTAGTGGAATTCCACATGTTGCTTGGATTAATCATACTAGTGAAAAACTAATGATTTCTCATAAAAATGGTGGAATTTGGACTACAGAAGAAATATGGGAAAGTAACGGTTGGCCCGAATCTAACAGTTTTTGGGCAGTCAATTATGCAAGATTAACTTTACAATTCGACAGACAAGATCATCCCTATGTTATGAGTATGGATGCGAATGATTCTTCTTCTGCTATTTTGCATCACAAGGGAGAATTACTCGATCCTTCGTACACTTTCAATCCCACAGATGCAAATGGAGATGGGATTTGTGATACATTGCAATATGCGGTTATTGATTATGGAACTGTAAATTTAGTTTTGGAAAAGGGAACTACTTTCTCCATAACTCCTACTATTACTGGAAAGGAATTAGTTGAAGTTTGGGCACCTAATCTACCAGAAGGAATTACAATTGATAATGAAACTGGAATACTATCGGGAATTCCAGTAAATATTGATTTAGGTGGTACTGATTATACTATCTATGCCAACAGTAGTGAAGCACAATATAATATTTCAATGAATTTTAAAATTAGTTCTCCACCCTCAACTCTAGGTGGTTGGGGAGTAAATTATTACTATGATCGTCCTTCCTCTGTCGATGGTGATGGTTATTCTGATTATGCTTATGATTTGGATGGAAATTTATACATCTATGGAGAATTTTATTCAAATCATGCGTGGGATGGAGATGGATTTAGTCTTCCTTTCTTAAATAATTACGACCTATATATAGCAAAGAGATGGAGTAATGGTACTTGGGCTTGGGTCCTTCCAATAGATGGCAGTTCTGATTTGTCTAGTGGCCAGATTGCAGTTGATAATTTGGGTAATTCATATGTCATAGGGAATAGAGATAGTGGAACACTCGATTTACCAGGTACTGAGTTTGATTTGCCTAATAGAGAAGGTCATTTCACTATCTCTGTAGATACGGATGGCCAAATAAGGTGGTCTACTGATGCATATTTGTCTTCAGGTTCAACAGCTGCGGATTTCGCCGTTGGACATAGAGTTTCATGGGGTAGTTATTATCAATCTAAAATGCACATCAATAGGTCATCGGGAGAATTAACTTATGCTGGTGCTTTAAGAGGTGCAAGTAGTGATATTTTAGATAGGACATTTATATTCGGAGACAAAAGTCTAATTATTGATGCATCTCATCCAACTTATTACAGGCCATTTGTAGTAAGAATGGACAGTGGTGGAAACTTTACATGGATAAATTCTGTTAATTTTACTACTACTACTGCCAGTCTTGGTTTACAAGATTTTGGAGTTGATAATAATGGCAATGTAGGATTGTTGATGAATCAAAATAATGGTGGCACACTATCATTTGAAAATTTATCAACCAGTTCAAGTAAAGATCATTACGTTATAAGTACCATAAATAATTCTGGAAACTGGGACGATTCATTTGTAATAGATTCTGAAACACCTTCCGGATTCGATTATGATTATGATTCGGCAATGATGAAGGTTGATTCAGAAGGAAACTTTATCGTAACTATGTGGATTTATAATGCCAATACTCAACAAGTTAATATTTCTGGATCTTTATATTGGATAAATGACTCTTATGCTAATATTCCTAATTCTGATTTGGTTAGGGAATTGAGTGTAGATAGTTGTGTGGATACAATGATAGTTTTGAAGATTAACCGCCTTAATCATAGTGTGGAAAATTCTAGGAAGGATTGTATTACTCACGGTGCAGCTAGATATGCTAAATACTACAATCAAATATTATTAGATGATGATGATAGATTATGGCTTTTCATTGGGTCAAGGTCTAGTTCTTACTCTTATCATAATAGAGTAATGAGGTTAGATTCTCAACTTAATCTAGATTTCGAGGAGTATCTTATGCATATTAATTCAATAACTAATACTTTCAGAATAGATTGGGAAGATGTTACATTTGACTCAAATGGAAATGTTCTTGCAAATTTTTATACAGATTCAAGTTCATTATATTGGGATAATATGTATGTCAATTATAGGACAAGTTATTATTATAGATCGTGGTTCTTTATGGATAATGTTTCTCATACAATTGACGGTGCATCATTTATTTCTGGTGAGCCCATATCATTTGGTGTTACTGGACTTTCTGCTATAGTTGGTGGAAATACTGATGTTTACGGTACAGAATATCTTGATTCATGGCAGTCTTCGGAATTGCCAGATGGTTTGGATATAAACAGCCAAACTGGTGAAATTTATGGAACTGCTATAGGAAATATGAGTAGTACGAATTTTACAGTCTGGATGAACGACTCTACGCTAGGGAATTTCGAATTCAATGTTTCATTCTCTATCTTGGACGGAAAACCTACTGTTACTTATCCTGATGATACTTATGTGTTTGTTAGGGGTCAAGAGATTAGTCCAATAGTTCCAAGTCTAATTGAAGGTAGTATCGTAAACTGGACTGTGGTTCCAGAATTGCCTGAGGGAATGCATCTAGGAGATTCTAATGGTACAATATATGGAATCCCCAACGTGAATATGACTACTACACAATTCCAATTAAGAGTAAGTAGTAGTGGAGCGACGAGGAATATCCCATTTTCCTTTACAATTAATGAGCCTTTGCCGATAATATCATATGGTAATGGATCATATATAATTCCAAGAGATTCTTCAGTTAATATCAAACCAACACTAAGCGGCGGAATTGTTGCTAGTTTCAGTATAGATCCAACTGAATTACCAATGGGATTGGAGTTTAATAGTACTACGGGTAAGATATCAGGAGTCCCATTGTTAGTAGGAAATAACTCATCATACAGTGTTACTGCAATAAATTCTGGCGGTTCAGTAAGTACTAATTTCACCATATGGATTATTGGAGATGGAATCTCATTATCGTTACCTACCTCGTCCATACAATTGGTAGAAAATTCATCTATGCAGCCAATTGCAGGTCAAACCTCAGGATCCACACCTACTTCATGGGAAATATATCCTAATTTACCCCTTGGATTATCATTCGGTTCCGATAATGGAACAATCTGGGGAACTCCAATATCAGTACAGGAAATAGAAAATTACACTATTTGGGCTAATGCTTCTGGAGGCCAAGTTAGTTCTGTAGTCATTACAATTTCAGTACTAGTTGATTCTGATGGAGATGGTTTGCCTGATATTTCGGATTCTGATGATGACAATGATGGTTGGAATGATACCAGTGAATTAAATTGTGGAACAAATTCTTTGAACCCGGTTGCTTTTCCAATAGATTCAGATTATGATGGAATTTGTGATTCTTTGGATGAAAATGATGATTCAATCATTGTTTTCGTATATCTGGTAGATGAATTAGAGTTGACGGTTAACGAGACAAATGTAACAATATCTCCGATTACATCTGGTGGATTTATTACAACTTGGCAAGTAACTCCAGATTTACCTGATGGGTTAATGCTGAATACATCAAATGGAAATATCAGTGGAGTTTCTACTACAATATTTTCTGTAGAAAACTTTACTATTTGGGCAAATAATTCAATTCATTCACAATCCTTTGTCATAGCTATATCTTCCTCATTATTGGATACGGATGGGGACGGCATTCCCGATATTGATGATCAAGATGATGACGGTGATGGATGGTTAGATGTTGTTGAAGGAAGTTGTGACACAAATCCACTAGACGATGCAGAAATACCTGAAGATATGGACCAAGATGGAATTTGTGATGATTTAGACCTAGTAGATGATTCTCCAATTTATCTAACTTATCTAGAAGAATCGCTAGAATTACTCGTTAATATAACAGATGTCGAGGAAGAACCAATTATTTTTGGTGGAGATGTAAGGACTTGGGAGATTTACCCTCAGTTGCCGAATTCTTTAGTATTCGATAATTCCTCAGGAAATATTACAGGAATTGTGAATTCAGAATTTAATCAAACTAATTACACTATATGGGCTAACAATAGTAAATTTAATTCATCATTCGTTATTGTAATTTCTGGGCAATTACTTGATTCTGATGGAGATGGCATTCCGGATGAAGTGGATGTAGATGACGATGATGATGGATGGTTGGATGTGGACGAAGATAGTTGTAACACAAATCCACTAGACGATGCA